>BJFZ01000031.1 GCA_014190175.1 Actinomycetes bacterium
TAAAAGAAAATTATGATGCAGTAATTCTTGCAACCGGATCTTCTATTGGGCGTAAACTTGGAATACCTGGTGAAAATTTACGTGGATCTTTATCGGCCGCAGATTTTGTTCCTTGGTACAACGGCCATCCTGATTATGTAAACGTTGCTGTTCCATTAAATGGTAAAAATGCAATAGTGATTGGCGCGGGGAATGTTGCTATGGATTGTGGTCGGATGTTGGCGCTAGATCCAGCAAAACTAGATTGCACTGACACCGCTGATTATGCACTTGCGGCATTTCACCAAAGTTCTATTCGCAGTGTCACCATTGTTGGAAGGCGCGGCCCAGAGCACGCAGCTTTCACATCTCCTGAAATTCGAGAACTTCCAAAATTAGAAAATACAGATGTGATTATTTCAAATGCAGAAATTGAAGCAGCAAAAACCCGTGTTGCCGGAGAATTAGAAGAGAACAAAGAGTTACGTAATAAATTAGAAGCGCTGCTTGAAGTTTCGCAATCTGAATCTAAAAGTAATGAACGAACATTGGCAATTAACTTTTTGCTTACCCCACTTAAAATAACCGGCAACAAAAAAGTAGAAGCAATTCGCTTTGCACGCAATCAAGTTATTAACAACAAAGTGTCTGAAACCACAGAAATAATCGAAATGCCATGCGATTTAGTAATTTCCGCAATTGGATATCAAGTCTTATCAATCCCTGGAGTTAAGATCGCTAATGGAAGAATTGTGAATGAAAATGGATTTGTGGCTGACAACCTTTATGTCGTTGGCTGGGCTAAACGCGGCCCAAATGGTGTCATCGGTACAAACAAAAGCGATTCAAGCGAAGTTATAAAACTTTTGTTAGCAAAACTACCGAGTGCAGCGAAGGAAAACATGGATATCGCTAAAATTTTGACAAGTCATCAGGTGATCACCCAATCTGGATGGCAAAAAATCAACGCGGCCGAGGTTGAACAAGGCGAAACGGTTGGAAAGCCCCGCCGAAAACTCACCGCTTGGAGTGATCTGCTGAGTTTGGGACAGGAATAGCCAAACCGGTAGGCTCTGCCAAGTTAAAAGCAATACCTAAGCGCCCGTAGCTCAACGGATAGAGCATCTGACTACGGATCAGAAGGTTAGGGGTTCGAATCCCTTCGGGCGCACACAAGTCAACCCGCAAGGCTTTGGGTATTTGCAGAGTTAACAGATTTTTTCTAGCTGTCCATTTTCCACATGATAAATCGCACCGATAACTTCTAATCCGTTTGGCAAAAGTGGGTAAGTTCTAATCCGAGTGACATCTGTTTCAAGAGCGGCTCGCTGATCTTTAACTGTGCGAATCTCAATACTTCGCGTATCAAAACCTGACGCTTCAAAGATTGCTGCATGTACCTCGGGTTCAGTTCCAGTAGCCATACGACAATCAGTATGTGGCATTACTAAAACTCGATTTACATTTAACAGGTGAGTGGCAAGAACCAAAGTGCGCAAAACATCCTCAGTGACACGAGCACCCGCGTTACGTAAAATCTTGGCATCACCAGCTTTCATTCCAACAATTTTTAATGGCTCAATCCGCGAATCCATACAAGTGACAATCGCTAGACCCTTTATTGCACGGCCGGTTAATTGATGCGGTTGGAAGTTCTTCGCAAACTCATCATTTGCAGCGAAGAGATCAGCAAACTTTTCATTACTTTGGCTCATAGCCCCCTAAGGTACTAAAAGTATTTGCTACCGGCGAGTTAGAGCGCCGCAATGAAGGCTTTTTGGGCCTTTGCGAATCGATCAGCCATATCGCGGTACCCAGCAGAGTTTGGATGCAAAAGGTCTGGCATGTTTGCCACATCTTCTTTATCAAACAAATCTAGACCATTCATGAAATGCAAGTTTTTATCCTTTCGCTTTTTGATGATTTCCGGAAGCAATGTCCGTACTTTTGTTAGAGTCAAAACTCCAGTTTGGAGTTCGGCCGGGCGCTCTTTTGAATACAAACCACTATCTCCAAGCAATGTTGGACCTGGAGTAGTTTCATGGAAGGGGCACCAGATTGGAGAGATAATTAAAATTGGAACGATAGGTTGTTTTTCGCGGATGATGTCTAGGAAATTATGAACTGCTGGAATAAATGTGCGTTCGCGCATAGTGTCTGCGTTCACGACATTTATGCCAAGCTTGAGTGAAATAAAATCTGCGGGAGTATTTGCAATTGACCGAGCAACAAATCCATCAAGATGACATTGTCCGCCAAAACCGTAACTTGTTAAATTCAATCCAAGTAATTTTGATGCGCGCACTGGCCAAATATCTAGTGGTCTTTCTGCTTCACCACATTGACTAATTGAACTTCCGTAATGAATCCATTTTTTATTTGTATCTTTATTCGGCGCAAGAATTTTACTATTTGTTTCTATTGGGCCAACTTCGACAACAGCAGATGATGGGAACCAAATCTCAATATCTTTCATCTCATCGCCGAGGTTATTAAAAACTATTAGATCATCATCCCCAGGTTCAATAGTTTCTTTCAAAATAGCCACATTCGGAAGTGACAACTCCAAGCGCAAAGTATTTCCGTTTTGGGCAAGTACAGATTGTGCTTCTTTTCCGTTTACAAACAAATCAAATGCTGCAGGACGTTTATTTTCAACCAAGCCAGATATGACTACTCTAGAAATTAAAAGATTTAATTTGATCTCGCTCGCACTGGTGCGAAAACGAAGTCGAACACCTGATGGAGTGCGCGCTGTTTGGTTAATGCCATTGTCGGCGTATTGGGCTCTGGTCCAATCCGGTAAGCGGCGCGGAATGACCCAATCTGGCCTATTTGGTTGATCGTGGTCATATCCAAAAGCGCCAACCACTTCAACTGGTGAATTTAAGAGTGTGTATTGAGCCATAGCGGAATTGTAGGGATTTAAGAAGGGGTGTGCTACTAATTCTAAAAATAGTAGGTGCTAAATAATATTTTTTAAGATAGCCTCTTAGATATGACCTTACAAACACGCAAAATTGCAGATTTAAATGTCTCACTTGTTGGACTTGGTTGTATGCCACTTTCAAATATCAAAATGGTGGATCATCGTGAGCAAGCGATTGCAACAATTCACCATGCGATTGATTCTGGAATTACTTTGTTGGATACCGCAAATGTGTATTCACCAACGTGGGATACCTTCGGGCACAATGAAACATTAGTTGCTGAAGCGGTACGCACTTATTCCGGTAGTGCAGATATTTCAAAAGTTGTTATCGCAACTAAAGGCGGCATAATTAAGCCTGCTGAAAATGTTATTGAGCGTGATGGTACGCGTGAAGGATTATTGAAAGCGTGTGAGGCAAGTTTGAAGCGCTTGAATACTTCAAGTATTGAGTTGTACCAATTCCATCGACACGATCCAAGCGTTACTTATACCGAACAGATGTTGTCACTCAAAGCGTTAAAAGATGCTGGAATGGTTAAGCGAATTGGTTTATCAAATGCACAAGGGCCAGAACTTGCAGTTGCGCTTAAAATTTTGGGCGGACCAAAGGATGGTGGTGTTGTCTCAATTCAAAATGAGTACTCACCTCGATACCGTGGCGAACAGGATGTATTGGATAAGTGCACCGAGCTAGGCATCGCCTTTTTGCCGTGGTCTCCCCTTGGCGGAGCGGCCCAGGCAGGGGAAGTTGGCTCCCGTTACAGCGATTTTGCCGCAGTGGCGACCGAGGTCGGAGCATCCGCCCAAGAGGTCGTCCTTGCCTGGCTTTTGGCCCTGACCCCCGTGATGATCCCGATCCCAGGAGCCACAAAGACGGCCACCGTAGATTCGATTATCCGCTCCGCAGCGCTAAAGCTGACATCGGCGCAGGTATATCGGCTAACTGCGGCTGACTCCCCTAACGAGTCGCTATTTCCAGACGCAAAACCCCGCAGCCCACTTCGGTAATCCGGCGCTTAGCGAGGACACCCGATAAACAGCCCAAAAGGTCGCTATAACGGTCTGATTACGGTTTCTAAAAAGCTGCGTTTTTCTGGCTATTTATATAGTCATTTTGGTTAATTAGTAGTATTTTTCCTCAGTAGTTCCAACTGCTGGCCATCTTCTGGCCATCTTCTGGTCACCCGAAAGGACCAAAATGCAATTAACACGTACTCGCGTTGGCATTAGCCGCAAGGCAATTGCTGCGGGAATCGCAACCGCATTATTAATTGGCGGAATCGGTTCCATCTCTGCAGAGGCTGCTACAAAGAAGCCTGCTGCAAAGGTAACAAAACCAGCTGCAAAACCAGCTGCAAAACCAGCTGCTGCAAAAGAGTTAAATGAATTTCTAAATCCAACATGCCCTGCTAAGCCAACAACTCTGACAATCGCGTCAGCAGTTATTTTGGAAAAACCAGGCGGACTTGCTGATCAAGGTAATGCTGACAACTTTATGAAGGCATGTCCAAACGTAAAGGTTGAATTCATCGGTATTCCTTCAAACAACTTGCCAGAAAAACTTACAACTATGGCAATTGGTGGAAACCTTCCAGATATGTACATGCACTTCACTAGCTTCACCGGTAAAGCGCTGCAAATGCGTATCTTCGAAGATCTAATTCCACTACTAGGACAAGATTACGTTAATGGTTTTGATCCATTATTCCTTGGTGAAGCAATCCAAGGCGGCAAGTTGCTATGGGCTCCATGGGTAGCAATTCCGCATGCGGTTCTCTACCGTAAAGATTTATTTGAGAAAGCCGGGATCACGGTATTCCCTAAGACATTTGATGAGTTCTTGGCAACAGCTAAGAAACTTACTGTCGACACCGATGGTGATGGCAAAGTCGATCAATACGGATGGGGAATGGTAGGAACTCCTAATGGTTCCGGTGCTGGTCGCTTCCACACAATGGTGCTAAATGCAGGTGCTTACAACCTTAAAGAAGATACCAATGGCAAATTCATCTCTGGTGCTTCACTCAAGGGATACGAAACTGCATTGCAACTTTACGGAGATGCAATCAAGGCAGGAGTCGTGCCTCCGGGATACACAACAACTGGTTACCCAGAAGCGAGTGCACAACTTGCAACTGGTAAAGCGGTCATGATGATAACTGGTCCACACTCTATGGGAATTATTACTACTCAGAACCCAGCGTTAAAAGGCAAGTTGGCCGGATTCCCAGTCCCAACTGCAAACGGCGCCACACCAATTACAACTCTTGGACAACACGGTTATGCAATTTCACGCAGCAGCAAGAATAAAGATGTTGCTGTGCAGTACATCAAGTTTATGTTGTCTACCAAGCAGATTTTGGTCTACAACGATCTTGAGTATCGCCTACCTTCCCGCTTGAAAGCACAAGAAGATCCTCAAGTTAAATCTGGTATGGCTTCCGGCTTTGTTAATGCTCTCAAAGGCAAAGTCTGGTCAGATTCAACCGCTAGCTTCTTAGGAAGCGTTGTAAAGGTTGACTATGAATCATACTCAGAAATGTTCTTGGGTAAGAAAACTGCCGCAGAACTTGCGAAAGAAGCAGATACCAAGATCAAGAAACTGATTGCGGACAACGCTTAAAGAAGTAAACATAAAACTTTAGGGTGAAAGAGATTTCACCCTAAAGTTTTTACTTATGAAGATTAGAAAGTTCAGAAAGTGGGGGATATGAAAGCAGCATTTGCTAAAAGGTCAGCATTTGCCAAGCGCGAATCTCGCTCCGGCGTGATTTTCACTATTCCAGCCGCGCTGATCATGCTTGGCCTTGTAGTTTATCCAATGCTTTATGGATTTTTCATCAGTACCCAAAAATCAAATTTAATTGATAAGTGGGAATTTGTCGGTGCAAAATATTACATACAGCTTTTAACTGATGCAGAGTTTTACGGTACCTTAAAAACCACGGCATCTTTTGCCGCCTGCGTGGTACTCGGTAATCTGTGTGTGGGATTGTTACTTGCGGTACTAGTAAATCAAAAAATTCCATTAATGAATATTTTTAAAGTAATTTTGATGCTCCCTTGGTTATTCCCTGAAGTGGTTGTCGCGTTAATTTGGAAATGGCTCTTCAGTCCGTTATTTGGAATGTTCAATTACGTTTTATTTTCTTTAAATCTCATTGACAAGGAATTGGATGTTTTAGGACAACCTCGAACTGCCTTTGCCGGTGTAGTTTTTGTCTGCATCTGGAAGGGTTACCCAATCGTCATGCTAATGATGATGGCGGGTATGAAAAATATTCCCCATGAACGTTATGAAGCCGCTGCAATTGATGGAGCAAATAAGTGGCAACAATTCCTAAATGTAACATTGCCGGGATTGATGCCAGTTTTGCTGGTTGCATCAATTCTTGAGACTGCCTGGTGGTTTAAACATTTCACAATTGTTTGGCTAATGACTAACGGTGGACCTGCTGGTTCAACTGAACTTATTTCGGTGGAAATTTATTTGCAGGCTTTCACAAACTTCAACTTTGGACGAGCTGCCGCCGAATCAGTAATTATTTTGTTCCTATTGATGGTTGTCAGTTTTATCTACTCAAGGGTGCTACGCGATGAATCTCAGTAAACAAAAAACTCGCAAACAAAAAGATAGTGCCATGGCTGGCACCAAAACTAATACGATTGTTACGCGTATTGCTACTTACTCCATTTTAATAATTATGACTTTTTTGATTTTTGTCCCAATTTTCTGGATGATTTCAACCTCTCTGAAGACCGAAGCGGTCATGTTCGACACTCCAATCGAA
Organism: Actinomycetes bacterium; assembly: GCA_014190175.1. Next base: position 6,703 of record BJFZ01000031.1, read on the forward strand.
TTAATCCCATCTGAACCGACTTTGGAATCATATAAACATCTCTGGTCTGCTTATCCCTTCCTTACCTACCTTCGTAACTCAGTACTTGTCGTTTCGGCAGCAACATTTTTCTCGGTTACGATCTCAACATTTGCCGGATATGGAATCTCTAGATTCAAATTTAGAGGGCGCAGTTTTTACATGTCCTTCTTGCTAGCAACTCAATTATTCCCATCAATCATGCTTTTGATTCCTTACTACAAGACTTTTAAGACTCTCAACCTACTTGATAGCCTTTATGGGTTAGTGGTTGTTTATATCTCCTTCACCATTCCTTTCTGTACCTGGATGATGCGCGGATATTTCAACGGAATCTCCAGAGACCTAGACCAAGCCGCCTCCATTGACGGAGCTAATCGAATTCGCGTCTTTAGATCAGTCATATTGCCGTTGGCGTGGCCCGGAATCGCAGCGACTGCTATTTATGCCTTCATCGCCGGATGGAATGAGTACCTCTTTGCATTGGTATTTATTAATACAACTGAGCGGAAGACTGTCTCTTTAGGAATTGGCCAGTTGATTGGCGAGTACCGAGTTTTGTGGAATGAGTTGATGGCAGCGGCCTTCTTTGCTTTGGTCCCAATGGTGATCATTTTCATCTTCTTTAATCGCTACTTGGTTGATGGATTAGCTGCTGGAGCGGTCAAAGAGTAGGGAAACCCCCTATTTTTCCTTCCAAAATCTCACCTTTAGGGGTGATAATTGAGTATGCGAACTAGACCCTTTCTCTCACACCTACTCACGTTCTCTCTCTCCATTGTTTTAGCTGTAAGTGGCGTTGGCGTTCTAGGAATAACTCAAGCAAATGCGGTTGATGATGCTGATCTCTATCGGGTGATGAGTTTTCGCGATGATAAAGATCCAATCTCTGGAAATTATCTTTCAAAAGCGGGAGCAACTTCAGGCGGTGCTACTTCTTATTCAGGATGCGGCGCTGAAGATGATGATCTTTGGGATGATGCAAATTGCGCTGTGGCTACTTCGGTATTGCAGGTCCGCAATTACTTACCAACTTGCAATAAAGAACAGGTATTGAATTGCATTGAGAGTGTTTCATGGAGAAAAGATGACGGAACTTTGGTTAAAGGTGTTCAAGCGGGTACCCGTGGCAGTATTAATCCAGATTTTTTCTTTTCACGAAAAGAAGCTTTAGGTGTTTCTGAAGCTATCGCGCCACAGATTTATACCTTTACCGGGTTAACTCATTCAAAAGGTAATAACTTTGCAATTACCGGCCACATAACTCAAGATATTAATAAAGGTGTTACTGCGCCAGCCAAAATCTTATTTAGCATCGCACCTGTTTACTCCGAAATAGTTTCGGTTGATGATGAAGATGCGCGCGCAGAATGCTTTAACGTAAACGAAAAAGATTCAAAATGCTGGAAATTAGCGACTGCATCTGATGGTGTTGTTTTTAAGACCGATTTAAAGTTATTAAATAAGCCACAAGGATGGATTTCTGGAAGATTGACTTCTCCTAAAGTGGATATTGCTACAACAGCAGATGCGGCCAAACGTTATGTAGTTGGTATTGAAGGCGCCAACATCGGAATTCCAACTATCAGCAAGCGGTATGAATTTAGTAACGCTGATCAAAAAGCCAAATGGGAGAAAATTAGTACTGCGTTAAATCAATCCCCTTGGACCGATCGGCGTGGAGTAGTGATTCCATGGGGACCAGAAGCTTTTTCTTATTTCAATAAAGTTGTAGCCGTCGATAAAGAGTATGACGTTGCCGATAAGTTAGCAGCCGTGTGGCGCGTAGTTCTTGATCCAAACAATGTCCCGAAAAGTTATGGCACTTCTTGTTCTACAGGTGATTTCCAGGGATTTGTAAGCTCAAATTCAATGACTTATGGCACTGCGCTTCCAAATTATGATGGCGAATCCATGAGTTATGACGTGGCTTCACCTCACTACAAGCCTGGTGGCAAAGATTATGCAGCGGATGCATTTAGTGGACGGTATGACCTATTACTAACTGAATCATACGCCCGCTGCGTGTGGGGAATTAGAGATTCTTTGCCGAAGATTGAAGTAAATGTTTTCAAAACGGATGGAACAGTTGATAGTTCAGCCAAAGTTGTCGGTGGCCTAGATGCTTCTGGATTCTTCAAATTTAGCGCAACAGGATTCACATTCAGTAGTCCAAAAATTAAAATCAAACTAACTGCCCCGCCAACAACAGGCGGAACGCCAGCGGTAACGCAAGAAGCGGCGGCACCTGCTGCTAAGGCACCAGCAAAAGTTGTGGTTAAATCAATTTCTTGTGTGAAAGGTAAAATCGCAAAGAAAGTCTCTGGAAGTAATCCAAAATGTCCGGCAGGATTTAAGAAGAAGTAATTAAGCTGCGAAGTTAACAGTTTGGAAAGCAAGAGATGAGATCTTGCCTACGATTTTGCCCCCGGCTTCAACTTTAACTGCGTTACCTTTTGGATCAATTAGTTTTTTGCTCTTTGCATCAAAGAAAATTGGCTGTCCAGTTGCAGTAACAATTGGGTTACCGCTTTTATCAAATAGTTGTGCATTTAAAGCCATAACCGCAACGGAACCATCTGGGGCTTTAACTGTGCTCTTTAAAACAGAACCAACCTTCATAACATCAGCAGATTCAGATTTACCAATTGCAATTGCTTTACCATCGATGCCAAGAATGGTTCGCCCGGATGAATCAGTGACCTGACCATTTGCATTCACCCTTACTGCTTTGCCATTCTTATCAAGTAGTGGAAGACCATTGCTCATTAATGGCGTTGCATTTGCGTTCATCACGATTGCTTTTCCATCCGGGCCCAGAACCGCATTGCCGCCTTCATCAATTAAAGTGCCACCAAAACCAAATTGCACATCTTGCTTATTTGCAGTTTGTACTTGCTGCTTCTTTGAATTTGTCAATGGCATTCCCACGGCACCGGTATAAATCTCTTGGCCTCCAACGGTAAGCAACTTATTATCTTTAGTCAGCAGTGGTTGTCCCATAAATGGTTTCTTGTCAGCACCAAGTGCAGCGTTTCCACTGGAGTCTGCCATTGGCTTAGCGAGAGTAGGTTGACCTGTAGCAGAGCTAGTGATTGTTTTACCCTCTGCATTTACCATCGGCGGCGAGTAGAGAACCTCTCCGTTTGAAGCTAATAACGGTTTACCGTCCTCACCTAGCAATGGAATCATCATAATTGGCTTACCCGAAGCATCAATCATCGCTTCGTTGCCTCCTATAGTCATAAGTCGGGTCATTAAAACTTTTCCGTTGTGCACGACAGCCTCACCGGCGGCGTTCAAAGTTGGAGTCGCCATGATTGGGTTGCCATTCCTATCTGTAAACACAAAATTTCCAGATTTAACGATCGGTGCAGTCTGAAGTGGTTTTCCATCAGGCCCTAGGATCTCTTTGTTGTCTGCACCAAGCACATTCATCACAATTACGGGAGCAGAAGAGGTTTTGGCAGGTTTTTTTGTGGCTGCCTTTCCAGATGAGGAAGATGAGGAAGATGAGGAAGAAGGTGGTGGTGGTGGTGCGGCCTGATAAACCTGGCCGTTGCTAGCTTTGGCTAACTCTCCAATTTTTTCACCTGCGGAATTAAACGCGTTGTTTCCTTGGATTTTCAACTCTTGTGTAGCTATGGTATTAAAAGTTGTCACTTGCGCCATTTGTGTTGATTTTTCAAAAGTAGTGGTTGCGCCAACTAAACAACTTGCCGGCACCGGAGTTACTGCGCATTCAGAACGATATGTTCCTTGAGCGGTACCAGTTGTTGTTGGGTAGATGCAATACGCTCCACTCGGAGCTACAACTTGGTTTGAAGGACAGGTAATTGCAACAGTTGATTTGCCGCCAACACTTTGTTCGCATTCGGTCACAGTGGCTCGAAGTGAACCGTCGGAACATTTAATGGTCAGAGTTTTTTGTACAGTCCCACTCATCTGATCACTTGAAAAAGTTTTAATTCCACCATTTTTTTCACAACTCACTTGACCAGTTCCATCATTACATTGAATTACTTGGCCTTGTGTACCAGACCCAGAAATAGATCCGCTACTTCCTTGCCCGCACTCAATCGCAGTTACCCGAAAAGTTCCATCAGAACATTTAATTGTCGCTGTTTGAGTGGTCGCAGTCGGCGTAAAACAGTTGCCGCCTGCATCTCGAAGTTGGCCAACTGTTGGACAACTAACTTTGGTACTAGTAGTTGTGTCCGGAATGCAGTTAGTTGATTGAGCGGCAGTGCAAATTGGAAGAGATGTGTTACTTACACATTTTCCACCAATTGAAACTTCATTTGCATTACAAGTTGTTCCGCTTTGAATTCCGGTATTTGTGCCTTGCGGACATTCGATTGCAGTTACTCGGAAAGTTCCATCAGCACATTTAATTGTTGCAGGTTGGCCGCTTCTATTTTCAACACATTTTAAGCCATCCCAAATTAAGTTTGCCCCACAGCCGGTCGGCGAAGGAGTTGGAGATGCAGTAGCGGTGGGTATGGTTTGGTTAGGTGCGCAGGAGTTTCCATTCCAAGAAGTGTTTATTCCGCAGCCACCAGGTGGAGGGCTTGGAGCAGCAGGAGCCGTCGGTGCTGGTCCACCATTTTTCTCGCAATTAGATTGTGTAGAACCGTCATTACAAAGGACAGCTTGAGCGCTCGGCGCTTCAAATCCGATAACTATGATCGAAAGTGCAAGAAGCAGTAACGAGGCGGCTCTAAAGCGCTTCATAACTTCCTCCAAGGCGGGGCATCCTGGGTAAAGTTTACCCTCTTTCCGTCTGGCCCCCTCAGAGGCCAAATAGGGATTTCCCTATGAAAGGTCGGGGAGTTTTTTACTCAAGATTTCTACTCGACTGGTCCGATCACAATTGCTTGGTCAGTGGCTCTTACAACGAATGAAGAATCCTTCGCAGGGTTCAAATAAATTCCACTAGTTAAACCGGCATCTACTTCATTATCGCGGTATCCAATTACAACTTCACCGCGTGCACGACCAGCTGCAACTAATTGCGCAAATGTTGCTTGACCTTCAGGTAAGTAATATCCAATTGGTTTTGCATTTAGATAAACACCACCAGGTCCAAATAGTTGGCCGAAGATTTGAGAAAGATGTGGTGATTGCGAAAGTTGAGTCATCATCAAACTTGCAAGGCGATCACTCACAACCAAATCTTCAACTGCAACAACTCGAGCAAGCTCTACGTTATTGCTATCAAGAATTTCAGCAATGATGCGAGCACGTCCTGCACCGAATGCGCCGGATTGCTTGAGTGAATGAACCGATAGAAGTGAGAGTAATGAAGCAGCATCAGCTTCAGAGGATGATGTCTTTCCGCGGTAACCAAAAATAATTACTTGATCAAATTGGGTACCAGGAAGTGCTTCAGCGATGTCGTTGTATCCGCCATCACTTGGTTTAGTAACAACTTGCATGTTTTCTGAGCCAAGATCTTTCAAATCATCTGCAGTAACTTTTGATGTCTGCGCAAGAATTAAAGTTGCAGAACCAGCAGTAGCAAAATCACTAATTTCTTTTAGGACTTCGCGGCCCATTGGGTTCCAACCAAGAACCAAGGTTTGAATTGGTGGAAGTTTTGGTGCAGCGCCAACTGCAATTTTTGCAGTTACTGAATCAAATTCCGGACGAGGAGCACTCCAAACAATTCGGTCATCATCTTCGGCAATCACAATTACAAAATCATCATTGCTTATGACTGTGTTCATCGGTGGTGCAAGCATCACAGTTCCATCAGCACGACGAATACCAATTAGTGATGCACCTGAATAACCTAGTAGCGCTTCGCCAAACATGTGACCGGCTGAAAGCCCTGCAGGAGCGTAATAAATCTCATTTCCTTCAAAATCAAGAAGATCTAAATAGATTGCTGCAAGACCTGGTTGACGACATGCGTGCGCAGTTACTTGTGCAATTAATTGTTGAGTTTGCACGGTGACAACGCGTCCTGCAGTTGAACGCATTAGCGCATCAGAAGCTGAGAGATCATTGATGTCAGCAACAACTACAGTTTTTGCATCAACTGGAAGATTTGCAAGTACTGCAAGAACGCCGGTAACCGCACTTGGTACGCCACCTTTTGCGCTTGCTAAAACAATAACACTTCTTGCTGCAGCAATATTCATGTCAGATAAAATCTTAGGATTTGAAGGATCAAGAGAACGCGTAACAATTTTTGTATGTTTCAATTTTCCAACGCGAGACTCAAGTTCTTCATTCATTGTGTCAATAGGGACTGGGGCAACAATGATTGCAACACCTGGGTTGTTTTCATTTGCAACATCTAGTTGCTGCAAAATTGAGTAAACCTGAGGTCCCCAACCAAGAATCATGATGTGATCTTTTTCAACAACAGGACCTTTACCTTTACGAAGGTCGGCAATTTTCTTGCTTGTGCTTGCAGTGATAAATGCGAACATTGCGCCACCGGTTAGCAAGCTTGCGATTGTTAAACCAAGTCCGAATACCCGTCCTTCCCACATGTTACTTGGGAATCCGCCTTTACCAAGTACGGCCCATAGGGAAAGAAAAGCGGTGTCACCTATTGGTTGCTTGCCAGATCCATCGATTCCATCTCGATCAAGACTTAAATAAATAGTAAATGGGATACTAAGTACAGCTGAACCTAGGAACAACCAACCAATTAAAGCGAATGGTCCACGTTGCAGAGTGTTGTAAAACTTGTAGCGCAATTTATTGAGTAGGCCAGCTTTAGTAGCCATTTCGTTGGCAGAGCCAGCAGAGGATGAACCGTATGATCGCGAAGGATTTGTAGGTGTTGTCATGTTGCAAGGTTAACAAGGGAAAGATCTAGCCGGTAGACCCCTGATGAGCAGATTTTTTGGATGGCCTGATGTTGCCAAGCAAAGGGTGCCCAGTTACCCTTTCAGGCAGTCAAGACGCTAGGGAGAATGACCATGTCTAAGATTCAGAGCCCCTCCGAGACACCGGATTTTTTTGCTGACCCGGTGGTCAAGTTGGCCTTTGGCATGTCCACAAATGGACTCCAACTAAATGAGATCCCTAGCGATACCAAGATCGGTTTTTCAGATAATGGTGCAATTCGGGCAAATTACCCAGATGGCTCAACCCGCGAATTTGTTGCAAATGACTCTGGCGGCGGCGAAATGACCACCACCTACAGCGATGGGACCCAGGTCGAGAGCGTCCTGTCTTTTGAAGATGGCGTAATTTCAGTGAGATCCATATCTTCTACGGGTGAGCAAACCGTGATGACCATTGATGAAAATGGCGTCAATTTTCAGAGTATTAGCGCTGACGGAACGATCTCTAATGAAATCCCTGCCGATTTTGAAGCATTAGTAGCGTCATGGGTAACTGCAACAGAGGATTTGGCTTCAGCAATCAGCACCGATGAAAGTTTAAGTGAAGATTTTATTGATGGCCCGAGCGTTTCTGGTGAAATGAGCGATTTTTATCAATCTGGAAATTTCAACGTCCAAGGAGCGCAACTTTGGCAAGCAGGAGTATTTGCTAATTCGATTGATGAATCTCCTGAAGCCCAAGGTTTCCCAGAAGTTGAATTTACTATTGAAGAGTTTGAAGAGTTCGAAGAAGATGCGGGTACTGACACGCTAAATCTCGGCTAGAAACTTTTTATTTCTCCAAACTTGATGAGGGTACCTGCTGTAATGGTTAGATACTGCCATGAAGAGTAAGCGCCAACTCCCAAGTCCGCGATTTGTACTCCCACTTATCAACTGGGGAGTTCCAACTTTTCGCAGACATAAAGTGCGCATGTCAAAAGTTGTAACGGTTAGGGATTTACAGAAGATTGCGCGTACTCGTGTTCCGAAAGCAGTGTATGACTATGTTGAAGGCGGAGCACACGAAGAAATTTCACTTGCTCGTACTGCTAACGCATTTTTAAGAGTCGAACTTCAACCAAATGTTTTGCGTGACATTTCAAATGTAGATACAAGTATTGAAATTTTTGGCAAAAAAACTGCGATGCCGGTAATTTTTGCGCCAACTGGATACACGCGAATGATGCATCACACCGGTGAACCTGCAGTGGCTGAAGTTGCCGAGAAAAACAATCTTGTTTACTGCTTATCTACCATGGGGACAACCGCGCCAGATGATTTAGCTGCAGCGGTTCCGGGCGCTCGCCGGTGGTACCAATTTTATTTAATGAAAGATCGTCAAGCCAGCCTTAATTTTATTAAAAGGGCCAAAGACACCGGCTTTGAGGTTCTAATGTTGACAGTCGATACTCCAGTTTCTGGTGTTCGTGCTCGCGACATTCGTAATGGCTTAACTGTGCCACCAAAAATTGGTTTAAAAACATTTTTAGATATGACAACTAAACCAAGTTGGTGGATGAATCTGTTAACCACAGCACCACTTGAATTCGCGGCATTTCGCGGTTACAAAGAACCTTTAGCCCAATTGGCAGCAAAGATTTATGACCCATCTCTTAATTTTGAAGATATAAGTTGGCTGCGCACTGTTTGGGATGGGCCCA
>BJFZ01000032.1 GCA_014190175.1 Actinomycetes bacterium
GGTTGCGATAACTTTTCCTGAAGTTGATTCTTTAATCTGCAAAACGACTCCACCGTCTCCAATTTGTTGACGATTACTTCCAATGTACTCTAGGCCAGAATCATTTTCTTTAAAGTCTTTGCCAATTAATCCGATTGTTAGCGGATATGTAGCCTTAAAAGTTATTCGCTCAGAATTAAAGGATCTTTCGGTAGTGATAGGTACTGAATCCTGGCCGACCATCTTTCCATTTATGTAGAGTGCAAACCAATTATCTGCCCAAACTTCCGCAGTAAAGGCGATGCTTTTTCCAGCAGCGTTTACTGGTGATATCTGAGTTGCAAATACTAAAAAAAGTACTAATAAAGTTAGTTTTTTCATCGTCTTTGATAACTTTCCTGGACAACAGCTCCTGAGCTATCGGTAAATTTCATCTCTGCAGATGATCCAGATGCTGAATACTCGATTTTACTTTCCAGCTCATTAACTTTGTAAGTTAGTGCATAAGAAGTTGCACCTGATTGTTCGAAAGCTGTTATTTTTGCACCCCGCAATGGGACTCCAGCTTCTCTAAATGGACGAGTCTCCGGCTGTGGTGAAATTTGACCATCGGCAACTGCCACGACTCCACGCATTCCACCATTTATATAAGGATAAGTTTTTGTGCCGTGATAGTGATAATTTTTCTTAGCATCATAATGTCCATTAAATTCATCAAGTCCTTTTACTGCTTTCCCATCTACTTCTACTTCTCCAAATATTGGGAAACCATCTAGTGCGTAGGCAATTGGTTTCTTCTTGCCCACAATTTTCTGTAGGTGCAATGGTGCTACGTGATAGTGATAATCATCAGCACGCCCACAATGTCCACCCCATTCATCTAATTCGCCAATTAAATAGGAATCTTCGCCACGATTGTTGAAGGCATTAAAAATAGGTATGCCATTTACCGCTAAAGCGATAGCTCCACGGAAAAGGTTATTTTTGGCAGAGATTGGATTTTTTGAAATTACCGGCTTAACTGGAATTTTCCAAGCATTATCACCTGCATACGGCTGAATAGTTGGAACTTGTTGTTGCCAGTTAGTAATTCCAACCATCATCTTGTGGTTTGGAACTCCGTTTGACTCAACTAGGTAATACTTCCCAGATTTAAGCGTCTTTACTGATTTTGAAAATATATCAAAACCCGGGAGCGTATTTGTTGCTGCAAATGATTCATCTATAACTAGTGAACCGAGTAGTGAGGCGCCAACACCTATTCCGATTCCCTTAATTAAAGCTCTTCGGCTGATCTCCAAAGGAAAGGTAATTTCATGATTATTTTGATGGAAGTGGTAGTGCATCACTCTCCCCTTCAGCTCTCGTGTGAGTTATTTTCAATATTGCCAAAATTATTCGCAGAACTTATTTACGTCCTTGATTGGCAACAGCCTCTATTGCCGACTTGGCTGCGGCTGGATCCAAATATTCCCCGCCGATTTTTATTGGCTTGAAATCATCAGCTAACTCATATAGCAAAGGAATCCCCGTTGGAATATTAAGTGCAGCAATCTCTTGGTCGCTGATTCCATCTAAATGCTTCACAAGCGCTCTAAGTGAGTTGCCGTGAGCAGTAACTAAAATTACTTTTTCACTTTTTAGATCAGGAATAATCTCTTGCTCCCAATAAGGAATTAACCTTTGTACAACATCTTTTAAACATTCAGTTTTAGGAATCAGATTCCCTAACTCCTGATACCGCGGATCATTAACTTGACTAAATTCGTCGCCATCTTCAATCGGTGGTGGTGGGACATCAAATGACCTGCGCCATAATTGAAATTGTTCGTCGCCATATTGAGCAAGGGTCGCTTTTTTGTCTTTACCTTGCAACGCCCCGTAATGGCGCTCATTTAATTTCCAAGATCTGCGTACTGGAATCCAATGACGTTCGGCTTCATTCAACGCTATTTCTGCAGTATTTATGGCCCGCCGTAAAAGTGAAGTGTGTAAAACCTCAGGTAATAAATTGTGTTTCTTGAACAATTCTCCGGCTCGTACCGCTTCTTGTTCGCCTTTTTGAGTTAATCGCACATCCACCCAGCCAGTGAATAGATTTTTTTCATTCCAATCGCTCTCACCGTGACGAAGCAGGATTAATTTGTAGGCCATAGCGTTAATCCTACCTTTCAACCTCAACAAGATGCGCAAAGGCTTTCAAATTTTCCATCGACTCCCCGCGACTTAAGCGCCAAGCCCATTCACGTCTGATTGCATCCGCAAAACCCATTTCAAGTAATGTGTTAAAAGTTGTATCGCAATACTCGAGCACTGCTCCAAATATTCGATCTAATTCGCTTGAAGTTATCGAGGAAAGTGGCAATCGTCCAACTAAATAAATATCCCCTAATTCATTTACAGCGTAAGAGAGTGCATAAAGATTGATATTTTTATGAAGTAACCACTCATGAATCTGACTTTGATTTTGATCAGGTTTTCGAATTACGAAAGCATTAATGCTCAAAGAGTGCTGACCAATTATTAATACGCAATACGTGTGTAACTTTTTGATTCCCGGCAAAGTAACAATAATTGTATTTTTAATCGGCTCTTCAAACTCTAATTTATGTTCGGCAATACTTTCAAGGATGGTTTCACGCGCGCCCATCATGATCACGCAAGAAAACGGTTTGATGCGCTATTTGGTTTACTCAATAATTGATCATAAATATCTAATGTTCCACGTGCGGTGTTTTCCCAACCAAAACGTTTTGAATGTTCAAGTGCACCCATCGAAAGCAAGATTCGACGTTGGGGTTCATGCAATAGCCGACTTATAACCGAACTCCATGCTTTTGGATCATGACCATCAACTAATGAGCCGGAAAAGCCATCTGAGACCACGGTACGAAGTCCACCAACTGCAGCGGCGATTACCGGAGTACCGCAAGCTTGTGCCTCTAGAGCAACAAGGCCAAAGGATTCGCTATGGCTCGGGACACAAACTAAATCTGAGGCTCGATACCAATCCGGAAGGTTATCTTGCGAAGCAGGTTCAATAAATCTAACTGAATCAGAAACTCCTAACCAGTTTGCTAACTCTTTCAATCTATTTAACTCATTTAACCCAGAACCAGAAGCGCCGCCAATAATTAAAACTAATAATTTTGAACGCAAACTTTGATCATGAGTTAAAAGTTCGGCTGCAGTTTGAATTAATACCTCTGGACCTTTATGAGGTTGAAGTCGACCAACAAAGGTAAGGATTTGCGCATCTTTCGGCAATCCGAGTCTGGTGCGCGCTTCACGCTTTCCCCCGCCAGGTGAGAAACGGTTTAAATCAACACCAGGTGAGACCACATGAACTAAATCAGGACATGCATTATAAAGTCCCACCAAATTAGCTGCCTCAGCATCTGTATTTGCAATCAATGCACTTGCTGCATTTACAACTTGCTCTTCTCCGATTGCACGTGCCATCGGCTCAGGCTTTTCATTTTCTGCTAATGCCAAGTTTTTAACTTTTGCCATTGTATGCATCGTATGCACTAATGGAATTTTCCATCTTTCAGCAGCAAGCCATCCGACTTGTCCAGAAATCCAATAATGTGAATGGATTAAGTCATATCTACTTTTTGGAAAAGTGGCCTCAACACGCATTAATTCTGAAGCCATCGCGCACATCTGTGATGGCAAATCTTCTTTTGCTAAACCTTGATAGGGACCAGCTGTTATGTGTCGAACATTTACGCCATCTGCAATTTCAACAACATCTGGTAAATCGGAAGAGTTTGCTCTCGTAAAGATATCAACTTCAATTCCGGCTTTTGCAATTCTTTTAGCGCTTTCAACGACATAAACATTCATGCCACCTGCATCTCCAACACCGGCTTGTTCAAGTGGGGAGGTATGCATCATTAGGGTCGCAATGCGACCTTTAGTGGCCATCGATTACCAGCGCGGTCCGCGCAAGACATCTGTCACAGCAGGTTTTACATCAACTAAATAAACGATCGCAGCGACTGCAGCAATTATCCCAAATAGATCAAGCGGTGATGCAAAAGTTAAACGAGCAATGAGTGCCGCGCCAAGCAGAAATCCCCAAAATTGTTTTGATTGCTTACCGGCTGCTGGAAATGCTGCCGATGGAGTTCGCAGGGCATGGAAGAGCGCAAAACTAAGTGCAATCAACTCTGCTACTGAAATAGCCAAGATGACGTAGGTAGATAGCGAACCTAACGGATTTAAAATTGACTCCATGTGCTAACTCTACCGAGGTCAAAAAGTGGCGCGAATTGACCCAACGGGCGCTCCACCACCGAAGACACTTATGCTCTCATCAGGGGCTTTAACCCCAAAATGAGCCAAAGCAGCAGCGGTAATTACTGAAAAGGGGCGAAAACCTCCATCGGAGATTTTAAAAGCCAACGTCCGGCCATCAGCAAGAGATGCGATTTGTACCCCCTCGGCACCTTCCTTCATAAGAAGTCCTGGGATCACACTCATCCATCGTTGCGTCAATCGACCAACCCCTGACACCAATTCGGGATATTCGCGCATTGCATTTCGAATCTGAGTTGAAGCTGAATCGTCAGCAAGGGTTAGATCTTGAATTGCTCGGGCTAATCCAATAGTTGAAATTGCAAACAAAGGCGCGCCACATCCATCAAAAGTTTTATTCATACTTTTTTCACTAGCCACACTTTCAATTTCGTTAAGTATGAGTTTCTGTAATGGATGATCCATTGCTAGATAATTTTTAATCGGCCATTTGTTGGCAATGCATGTTGCCAACATTCCAGCATGCTTTCCACTGCAGTTCATGGCAATTCGAGTCGCTGGCGCATCTCCCCATTTTTTGCGTTCGACTTCACCAATTGGCTTATCTAATGCGCACTGCAACGCTGATTCATCTAAGCCAACACTATTTAAAATTTGGCGCACTATTTCGATATGTGTTTCAGAACCTGAATGACTTGCGGTTACTAATGCTAATAATTTTGGTGCTAAATTTAACCCTGCTTTAACCATCGCTCGTGCTTGTAAGGGCTTGACGCATGAACGTGGAAAAATCGGCAAGTTAATATCACCAACTGCTAATTGAATTTCACCTTTGGCATTTAGTAAAACTAGGTGGCCATAATGAACTGACTCCACCATTTCATTTCTAATTACTTCAGCAAGGGCTGCTGGCATTATTCTCGATTCCTCGATTACTCTATAACTCTTGGAAGAGTTGACCAGATATGTGCTTGCAATGTTTGTCCCTCTGCAGCCATATCATAAGCAAAGAAAAGTTCACCTTCAACTAATCCGTACAAACGGGCTCCTGCGGTCACAACTTTTGCAGTTGGTGAGCTATATCCCTGATCCATTACTAATTGAATTTTTGGACCGTCGTATCGACCGACCCAACCTTCAGATATTCCAGTGCTATGCGAAATTACAACCTCTAAAACATTATTAGGTTTTATCCGCCAAAAACCAGTTTCTTGTGCAGCAGGAGCAATTATTTCGTCCTCATCATCAATTAACCATGAGCGCGAAAAGTAGGAAAGAAAAGGCCGGCCATCATGATTAAAAGTAACTTCATGAGCAAATTGAAAATTCTCGATATTTGGATACTCCCCTTGACCTTTTCCCCGCCAAGTTCCAACAAGCCAAGCCAGCGGATTTAACTCCGGATGCAAACCTTCTGGAATTGAAAAAGTTCTCATTTAGCCAATCCCCTTACTTCTTATTACGCAAAAAAGAGCGGAGCCCTTTACTTGACTGTCCCACAAGAAAAAGTGCAATAAAGGCTGCAGCTGCAACAATGATGACTGCAAAAATCAACTCCATATTGGCACAGCCTAGAGCCATCAGAGTAGATTTACCTCATGGCACAACGGGGATTAGTAATTAAATGCATCGCCGGAATTGATGATGCCGAAAGATGTGCACAAGCATTCACAGTTGCAGCAACTGCAGTCGCATCAGGTATTTCAACATCACTTTGGCTAACTGGCGAAGCATCTTGGTTCGCACTCCCTGGGAAAGCCCAAGAATTCGAACTGCCACATGCTGCACCACTAGCTGAATTATTGGCAGCCATTATCGCAGGTGGAAAAGTTACTTTATGCACTCAATGTGCAGTGCGCAGAGGAATTAATGAAAAAGATTTAATTGACGGCATAAAGATCGCTGGTGCTGCCTCGTTTTTGGCTGAAATTATTGAGCCTGACATTCAAGCCCTTGTTTATTAAAGTTTTTTCAACACAATCATTATTACTACTGCGGCTACAACTACTACAAATAATTGTGAAAGTGTCTGCATAATTTTCCGATTTACTCTGCTGGAACAATCAACTCTTGTGATGCTGGGATCCCATCAACGGTAAGAATTGCATCAGCTGGAATTGCGCGTTTTATAACTGCAAGTGCAATTGTTCCTAGTTCATGATGTCGAGCAACTGTCCCTAAATACCCAACCTCTTTTTCGTTATAAATAATTGGACTATTTGGATTTGGGAGGCTGACTCCTGAGCCATCTAAATGCAGCATCGTTAATCGCCTTGGTGGTTTGCCGAGGTTTGCAATTTTGGCAATAGTTTCCTGTCCTCTATAACAACCTTTTTTCATATGTACCGACTTATTTAACATTCCTAATTCATTTGGAATTGCTTTGGCATCGGTGTCAAAACCTAATCTTGGACGGCCAGATGCAACTCGCATCGCATCAAGTGCCCAACTTCCTACCTGCATTGAAGTTGTATTAAATGTCTCAATCATTTGGGCGAGCTCTGATCGGGGAACAAGTGCGTATGGTCCACCAATTTCATTTTCTACACCTGGCGCGCGAAGTAAAGCCACTTCCTTGCTTGCATCTCGTACTTCAACTCGCAACATGAATTTCATTGAGTTTAAATACTTTTCTAATATCGATACGCGCGCACTTTCGGTAAATAACCAAGTTGTCTGGCCATCATCAACTAACACAAATTGGTCTTCAATGTGGCCTTTTGAATCAAGAATAAGTGCAGATTGCCAATCGCCTGGTTGTAATTTTTCTAAATGTTGGGTCGTTAAAGCATGCAGCCAAGTTAAACGATCAGCACCAGTAATCGCCAGCGCGGGCAAGTGTGATAAATCCGCCCAACCTTTTCCGGCCGCTAAGGCTTTCTGTTCTTTGTTTGGTTCACCAAAATGCCAGACTGCGCCTTTGTCAGGACCTTCTTCATTTAAAACAGCAGACATTTTTATAGCGTTTCAAGACAACGTGCACAAGTTCCATGTATTGCAAAATGGGTTACATCTGTTTTGAAACTGTAATCATCAGCAATAGTGTTTACAAATTGTGCTGCTGTTTCAATTGGAGCTTCACCAACTGAACCGCATTTTCCGCAAACTAAATGCAAATGATTTATGTCATCAGCTGCGTGATATGTGGCTCCGCCATGACCCAAATGTGAATGGATTACCAAGCCAACATTTTCAAGGGTTTCAAGATTTCGATAAACAGTTGAAAGATTAATTCCAGGATGTTTTAAGCGAACCATCTCTGCGATCTCTTCTGGATTGGCATGACCTAATTCGCGCACTGCGGCGAGAACTAATTCGCGTTGAGGGGTTAAGCGCAATCCTCGATCGCGCAATTCATCTGGCATGCCCTAAGCCTAGAGTGGGATCGTAAGATCTACAGCAGTGCCGACTACAGCAAGAACTACTCGCTCAGTAGTGGCGCCTGGAGCCAAAATCCGAACTGTCCATTTACCGGGTGCTGCGAAGAAGCGAAACTGCCCTTGTCCATTCAATGGAACTTCAGCGGTGAACTCTCCATCTTTATCCAATAAGCGGGCATAGCCGACAGTGATTGGCATCCCATTTGGAACGCCGTCACCTGAACCCTCTGCAATTACCACACCTTGGATCACGCTCTGTTTACTGAGATCAATCCCGGAAAGATCGGCCCCAGCAAGAGTTGCTCCGCAACTTTTCATGCGCCAATTTCTACTGGTGCGCCGACAAGTGATCCGTATTCAGTCCAAGAGCCATCATAATTTTTAACATTCCCAAGTTCGAGAAGTTCATGAAGTACAAACCATGAAAATGCTGAACGCTCACCAATTCGGCAGTAAGCGATCGTCTCTTTTGCATAGTCAACACCTGCGTTTGCATAAAGCGAACGAAGATCTGCATCAGCTTTGAAAGTTCCATCATCATTTGCTGCTTGTGACCATGGAATATTTTTCGCAGTAGGAATATGTCCGGCGATCTGCCCACCTTCTTGTGGCAAATGGGCTGGAGCGAGTAATTCACCTTTAAATTCAGCAGGAGAGCGAACATCAACGATATTTTTTACTCCGATTGAATTAATTACTTCGTCGCGGAATGCGCGGATAGAAAGATCACGATCTTTCGCAACATAACGAGTAGCGGTGCGAGTTGGAGTCTCTGAAGTTAGGGGACGTCCATCTAACTCCCACTTCTTGCGGCCACCATCAAGGATCCTTACATCTGCATGTCCATAAACTTTAAAGTACCAATAAGCATAAGTTGCGAACCAGTTGTTATTTCCGCCATAAAGCACAACTGTTGAATCATTTGCAATTCCTTGCTTTGAGAGAAGAAGTTCGAACTTCTCTTTAGAAACGATGTCGCGAATTACTCCATCTTGCAAATCATTTCTCCAGTGAAATGTACTTGCTCCTTCGATGTGGTTCTTCTCATACAAAGAAGTATCTTCGTCTACTTCGACAAAGACCACTTTTGGGTTTGATAAGTTTTCTTGAACCCAATCAGCTGTTACTAACGCGGTTGAACGTGACATTATTTAACCTCCAAAGTTATTTTTGAATTACGTGGACTAAATAAACGAACGCCTAGTAAATAAAACTGGCAACCTAAGCAATAATTAAAGGCAAAGTTTAAAAATGCTGCCGTTAATGCAGCCGCAACTGCAACTGAGAAGAGTACTGAAGAACCTAAAAGTGATCCGATTAGTGAAATTACGGTAAATGCCAAGCCAACTGCTTGCGCAAATTTCGGTGGGCGTACATCTTCAAAAATTGGATTAGATTTTAAACGTGGCTTAACTAATGTGCGGAAAATAACTGCATAAGGAGTGAATTGTGGGCCACGTAATGCGCCAATTACAAAAACTGCTGCTTGCCATGCAATTGCTGCAGGTGATTGCGTTACTAACGCCACAGAAAAAACAATTGCGGTAATTAATGCGCTAAAACGTGCGCCACGAGCATCTATTTGTACAGAAGCCTTCAACTTATTGGAAGTATTTGCCATAAATCTCCTTGGATAATTTTGGGGGATAAAAATTAGCAAGCCGCTAACGCGGGCAAACGACACTGAAAGTGTTGGGAGATTTAACGACAAAGCGAAGTAGAGATGCGACCATAATCAATGGTGCGACGCTTAGTGAGAATAGTCAGCGTGTATCTCTTGGAAAACATAGGTGAATCTTACTTTTGATCACTCAATTAAGCCACTTGCAAAGTTGTCGCATCTACTTACTTTGCTGCTGGTCGATCCTATTTGCCCTATCTCAGCGCGTGCAAAGCAGCAGCCACCTGTTCGCGCCTTGGCGCTCCCACGGCCCGGCCAACTTCGACCCCACTTGGATCCAGAATCAAAGTAGTTGGGGTGGAGATGATCTTTAGCCGGCGAACTAATTCAAGGTGAGACTCGGCATCTAGCACTACATGGACAACACCCGGATGCTCCTTTGTTACCTCGCCTAGAAGTACTTTTGTTGCTCGACATGGAGCGCAAAAAGCTGATGAAAATTGCAAAAGCGTTGCCACGAAACCAAACTCAGCACCCATTTCAACTGCGGTTATGCTACTTGTTGCTGCCGTGGCTCCCTTTTTAGCGGTGGCTTTTAGCCTTCCAGAGCGAGCCCGAAAGTAAAAACCGTACCCAGTGGCCAAGGCCAAAATTGCTATGAGTACCAGCAGGTTGTCCACGGGAGTATTGTTGCGCATGTAGGACCTGGAAGTTGCGACGAAGCAGCCAACCCGGGTCCTTTATGCATCCGTTACTAGTGAATTAGTTGTGACAGCGACAGAAAGCAGAGGTGAGCATCAATGGCTAAATTGCTGATGCTTACTAATTCGCGCAATAGCAGCACCGAAGTGCTTCCCTCTTTGTCTTTGTTGCAACACCAAGTGAAAATACTGCCGGCTGAAGTGAGTGTTCTGCTGGATGCCCCCTCAATTGATTTATTAATTATTGATGGACGTCGTGATTTAGGTGCAGTAAAAAATTTAACCCGGTTACTTAATACAACTGGCGTTGGCGCACCAATTATTTTGGTAACTACCGAAGGTGGCCTTGCTGCCATTGCCGCTGATTGGGCGATTGATGATGTAATTCTTGATACCGCTGGACCTGCAGAGGTAGATGCTCGAATTCGCCTTGCAATTACTAAGTTTTTGGATTTGCAACGTGTAGTTAATCCAGCAACTATCGAAATTCGCGGTGGTGAAATTACAATTGATGAACACTCATACACTGCAAAAATAAAAGGACGATCACTTGATTTAACTTACAAAGAGTTTGAACTTCTAAAGTATTTAGTCCAACATCCAGGGCGTGTTTTTACTCGCTCTCAATTGCTACAAGAAGTTTGGGGATATGACTACTTTGGCGGCACCCGAACTGTCGATGTTCATATCCGACGATTGCGAGCAAAATTAGGTCCAGAACACGAAGCTCTGATCGGCACCGTTCGTCACGTTGGCTATCGATTTAACACTCCAAATAGCCAAAACCAAGGTGCTGCCGCTCTTTCGGATCACTAAATCACCCCAAATCTGGGTTTTTAACCTGATTTTGAGTTGGGTTTACCCTACCTACGGCTTCTTCCAATTACCCCATTAGGGGGTAAAATTGAACTGGCTGATCATCAAATAGGTATCAAATTTATTTAGATGATCAGATAATGAAATAATCCTTGGAGGATCTAAGTGAGAAAATTTACAATTGTTACATCAATGATCGCCTTGGTCGGAGCGCTTATAACTCCTACCACTGCAAACGCGGCACTGAGAGTTCCAAAAACCAGTTGGCCAGTTTGCACTACAGCTGCTCAAGATTTTTGTGTTGAATCTGTATCCGTTTCGCTCAATGCAGGGGCGGCTATCCCATTGACTTGGGTTGCCTCTGGAACAGCGACTCCGGTAACAGCAGCACCTGCTGCACCTGCTGCACCTGCTGCAACTGACACCAAAACTGTTGCACCAGCAGCAGCTGACACCAAAACTGTTGCACCAGCAGCAGCTGACACCAAAACTGCTGTAGCTGCACCAGCAGCACCCGTAATTCCAACTCCTCTTGCTACAACTGAAGCAAGTCCTCGCGCTGGGATTGACGGAAGATGGACTCATGAGAATTGGGCTGTTAATGGATTAGCGGTTTATGGCTATGACGGCCTTTATATCAACGCAAAAACTGCAAATGAATTTGTTAACTGGGTAATGATCGATGTTCTCCCAGTTAAAGTAGATGCGACAAACAAAACTTCAATGGCTGGACAAGTAGGTGCCAACACTTACCAAGCCCCACTAGATCGAAATATATTTGTATCGATCAAAGTACGCGTAGGACCATTTAAGAATGGTGTATCGGTTTCTGTAGCCAATGACATTTCAGTTGATGCCACTGGCGACGCAATGCGCAATACCTTATTAGTTGAAGGAGCTCCAGTCTTTACTTCGATACAAGCAAACACCAAGCAGTGCGAAGGTGAGACTGGCAGGGCAACGGCAAATACCGTCCAGATGTTGGTAATTATCGTTCCATCAAATGATGATGCAAATGGATTTGGCATAGATGGGATTTCAGGAGACATGTCTGTGGCCTCAAATGGTGGTTGCAAGTTAAGTACTCCTGTTTGGAACGCAGAGAGCAAGACCATGGTCTGGACCGTCGCAGCTCCTCACTTTGCTGCTGATGGTGTTACCGAAAATATCGGCTTCTATAAAGCAAGAATTCCTGCAGCAGATGCAAAACTACTTTGGGGATTGCAAAATGCAAATGATGCTGCCACTGCTCTCGAGGTAACTGTTACTAGTGATGCTGGTGGAACAAATGTTGGCCAGAAAAACATCACGGTTAAAAACAATGTGATCTACATCAACGTAACTGGTTTCAAGTACTCGTCACCTAAATTGACAGTTATGATGAATAAGAATTACAAGCCAGGAGCTGCTACTGCAGCCCCTGCAAAAGCAGTTGCACCAAAGACTGTAAAAGTCATCACCTGTGTTAAAGGCAAAACAGTTAAGAAAGTCTCTACGGCTTCCTGTCCTGCAGGCTACAAAAAGAAGTAAGTCGTAAAACCCTCCAAGGGGTAGTTCAAAAGTAAAGGTGCACTTAAAAATTAAGTGCACCTTTACTTATTTGAAGAGAAAACAGCTCAGGAAATATCTCCGTTTAACAGAGTGGAACTACATCTTGGATTCGACGGATTTTTTCACTTTGAAATCTTTGAGTGAGCGATACAAATAGCGGTGGAACTTCGCGATTTGAATTAGGTAAACGACAAACACTTCGTTGCAAAATTGAATCACTCTTTACACGCAACACGATGCGGGGTTGTTCCAACAAAATACTGACCCAATCATCTCCATTGCCATCAAGTACATAACCAACCAGAGTTGACGCTTGATCACCTTTTTCTACACCTTGCACCGCAATGAGCGCATCTGCTGAGGAAACTATTTGCAAGCGCTCTGGTGCTAGCCAAACTTGATCATCGGCGACAAGTTGTACGCCCATTACTAAACCAAAGTAAAGAATTAAGAATTGAAATGGATGTGGCCAGTCTTCCAGATTGTTTGTCCACGTAGTGACTGCTGAGTAGGCGATTAAAACTCCGGCTGCTGCGAAAGCAACGATTGCTACGGCACCGTTCCAAGCAAGTGGAGATGGCACTACTGTCGCAACTAAAAACCAAGCAACTACCGAACTCCAGATCCGTGAATTTTTCGATGCGGGCTTGTCGGTGATGTTGGTAATCGCAGTAATTGTGAATCCAGTCGCTCCCGCTAACAAAAGAATTGGCAGTGCTTGAACAATCGCACCAGTTACCGTTTGGCTAATTCCCTGAGCCGACAAAAAAGACAGTGCGGTTGGGGCTGAACGGCCACTGATCGCAATAAGTCGAGTTAAAAGGTAAAGGACGCCAGCAAATGAAACTAACTGGGTCATATTTTCTTGCATCAAACCAGAGATTGCGCCTATTGATTTGGAGCGTTGGGCAAGAGTGAGTTTTTCGATCCGCTCTTGCATCTCTTCTTGCATCTCTTCGAGGTCTTCTTTTAGATCATCAATCTCATCGTCGATTCCGTTGTTATCTAAATCGTTTTTGTTTAGGTCATCGCTCATGAGGTCGAACTCCAAATCACAGATGCTGCAACAGGAAGAGCTATTGCATTTAAAGTAACTTCGGCATTATCAAGGAGCGCATATCGATCCCCTTTTGTGAACTCTTTTGAGTTGTAAAGAATCGTTCCAGCCGGAACTGTCATCTGCCAGGTAACTCGAAGCTGCGGCAAATTTTTTCCGGTTGTCCATGGAACTGGAATGCATACATCGCCATTATTAGAAGTCACGCCACGAACTTCACCACCAGGATAAGTCACGGTGATTCTTTGATTTTTTGCTGCCTGGCTAACTGATTTCTCAAGATTTTTACCTTTAGCGACGTCATCTTTATCAAAACCCTCGCGAGTGGTGATTACATAAACATGTAATGCGTCGCCATCAATAGTTGCCGTTGATGCAAGTGCTCCTGGTCCGACATCATCAAATGGCCACGCACCGGTACTTGCGGATCCGGCGATTGAATCGGCAAGGTCACTTACAGTTGCTTCATTATGGAAGAAATCAGCATCTACACCTAATAATCTTTGTGCTGCTATCCAAGTTGCAACGGTTCCTTCGCGTGCTGTCATCGAAAGGATTGCTGATGCAATTTCACCGTTGTATCGAATTGCATATGAAAGATTTCGCACTTGACGAAGTTGCGCCTCAAGATCTGCGTCATCAGTCAGTTTCACAATATCTGTTAACGGAATAGCGCGCAGATCTGAACTTGGTTTTTTGGTAGTTGTGTAACCCAAAGGAATAGTGTCAAGTGCCTGACCGGCTACAGAGTAAGTGCGCATCATTGAATAGCCCTCAGGGCCTTTGATTGCGCGTGCTGTATCTGCTGGAATAATTACTGGCTGTTCTGTCAAAGTAAATTGACTAGTCACACCTTGGCATGGGATCTCTTTAGCCTTTTGTGGACGATCTAAACCAAGTGAAATGGCTCCAAAAAACAAAACTGGAATAATTAAAATTATTACAACATTTCGTCGATGCTTGCCTGCTAATTTCGCTTCCGAAAGAATCTCAGTTTCACTCTGAACCTCAGGATCTCTTTTGATTAATTTTTTGAGTCGAGAAACTCCAGCACTAAATTTAATTAGCATTTTTGAGTTTTTCATGACTTAATTTTACTCTACATCCACGATTAGTTGGCATGCTCGAAGGGATATTCTCACAGAACAGACCAGTTTCCACCGCATTGTTAAAGCGCAATTCTTGTAATTTGGCTCCAATTAACGCCGGAGTCCACACTTCTTCGCAATCCGCCCGATGTCGCACCGGCGATGATCTGAGTACCCAGGCTGTTAAGCGTGACTGTGCTCAATTT
>BJFZ01000033.1 GCA_014190175.1 Actinomycetes bacterium
ACGGGCATCATCGCCAACAACAATTATGCGACTTGTTGCGGTGCACTTTTGTCCAGCAAATGCCATCGATGCATTTGAAAGGTGTGCGGCTGTTAGTGCTAAATCAGCATCAGCAAGAACAATCGCTGGGTTCTGTCCACCCATCTCTGCTTGAACAGGTTTACCAAGTTTTGCTGCTTGCGCAACAATTTGACTACCAACTTCAGAAGAGCCGGTGAATGAAATTACATCTGAGAATTCGATTACTGCTTGTCCACACTCTGCGCCACCGATTAAAACTTGGAAAATATCTTTTGGTAGGTGCTGCGCAAAAATCTCTTCCATGAATTTTGCAACACCAATCGCCATTCCACTTGGTTTCATTACAACAGCATTACCAACGGCGAGCGCAGGTGCAGCCTTCCAAGTTGGGATTGCAATTGGGAAATTCCAAGGTGTGATTAATCCAGCAACACCGTAAGCCTGACGTACTGCAATTAAATAACCAGGTGTTGTTGGTGGAATTACAGTTCCAATTGGATCAAGAGCGGCTTGAGCGTTGTAATCTAAAATTGCAATCGCACGAGCAACTTCACCCTTTGCCTCTGCACTTGCTTTTCCGACTTCACGAGTAATTAACGCAGCCATCTCGGCACTGTGTGCCCGCATACCTTCAGCACATCCGCGTAATGCCGCAGCTCGCGCAATCGCATTTTCGCCCCAACTCTTTTGGGCAACGCGTGCCCGCGCAACCGCTTCAGCAACTTGCGCGGCTGATGTTGCCGGAGATTCAAGAACTACATCGGATGGTTTTTGTGGGCTAGTACTAGTGATTATTCGAGTCATAGGAAAACTGTAGTCAATCTTTGGGCACAGGCTAAATCTCTTAAAAAGCGCGTACTGTTAGGTTCAATACATGCGATTTCCGGGGGTGCGATGTGGCCGATAAGCCAGTAACAACCAGTTATGACTTGCCGGTTTCCGAACCACTTCGCCAACTCATGCGCACAGGTTGGGCCTCCCCTGACCAATCGGTTAATTTGGCTAGAGCTGAAGTAGCGGACTTCGCCGCCATTCGGCGTCAAAAACTTAGTGCCGCCTTCCCAGGTCTGCGCTTAGTGATCCCGGCTGGCCTATTTAAAGTCCGCAATAATGATTGCGATTATCGTTTTAGAGCAAATACCGCTTTTGTACATCTAACTGGAATGAATGCTGGTGATATCACTCCAGAATCTGTATTGGTTTTGAATCCTACTTCTGACGGGCATGAGGCGCTGCTATATATCCATCCGCGCAATGATCGCAATCAAGAAACTTTTTATCGTGATCGCAGACATGGTGAGTTTTGGGTTGGTTCCCGTCTTTCAATTGCCGATGCTGAGAAAATTTATGGAATAAAAGTTTGTGATATAAAAGAATTAAAATTACTTCTCGATAAAAAAGTTGAAAGTATTGCAATGCGTGGGGAAGATAATTTCTTAGATCAAAATATTGAAATGCATGCCCGCGAAAATGATTTAATTATTGCGCTTTCAGAGTTACGTTTAATTAAAGATGATTTTGAGATTAAACAGATGCGCAAAGCGGTAGATGCAACCATTAAAGGTTTCGCCGACATCGTAAAAGTACTTCCACATGCAGTCGGTCATCCGCGCGGTGAACGAATTATCGACGCTGCCTTTTATGGTCGCGCTCGGGTCGAAGGAAATGAACTTGGTTATGACACTATCGCTGCATCCGGTGCCCACGCTTGCGTACTGCACTGGATTCGTAATGATGGAGTTGTTAAATCTGGTGATTTGATTTTGATTGATGCAGGTGTTGAAGTTGAATCTCATTACACCGCAGATATCACTCGGACCATCCCAGTGAACGGAAAATTCAGCGCAGCACAACGCAAAATTTATGAATTGGTTTTAGCGGCGCAGAGTGCGGGTATTGCGGCTGTAAAACCTGGTGCAAAGTATCGCGATATAAATAATGCCTGTATGAAAGTTCTTGCCGAAGGATTGTATGATTTAGGCGTACTTACGATTTCGGCTGAGGAATCACTGAAACCAGAAAATGGTTTACATCGCAGATGGAGTGTTCACGCCAGTGGACATATGTTGGGACTTGACGTTCATGATTGTGCAAAAGCTCGCAGCGATCAATATCTTGATGGAGTTTTGCAAGTGGGCCAAGTTCTAACAGTTGAGCCTGGTTTGTATATCCAACCGGATGATCAATTATTTCCTGCTGAATATCGAGGAATCGGTGTAAGAATCGAAGATGATCTTTTGGTTACCGAAAGTGGTTCTGAGAATTTGAGTGTAAACCTTCCGCGCACAGTTTCTGAGATTGAGAATTGGATCGTAGAGTTACAAAAGTAATTAAATAGCCAATGATTTGCCGAGTGTTGCAAAGATAAAACCAATACTTATATTGGCAAATAGATTTATTAGAAACCACTTTGGTTTATGTCTTTGCGCATCTAAGTCGATGGCAAAAGTTGACCACGTCGTTAACGCCCCCGAAAATCCCGCTCCTATAAGTGCGCTTACCTCTGGTCCAGTGTTACTAACTAACCCAAGCAAGAAAGATCCAGCAGCATTCACAATTAAAATACCTAGGGGGAATTCAAATCGTCTTCTAAAGGCATGGTCCACTACATATCGTAATGGGGCGCCGAATCCAGCACCTAGTACAACCATTAAAACTCTCATTTCGATACCGGCTTACGAATAACTCGCAATATGGCTAGTGATATTAAAACAGTTGCGGTTACATAAAACCCAGCCGTAACTATGGAGACATCAAGAGCGCCAACATCTAACGCGCTGAAAGTTGTGAATCCACCACAAAAGCCGGTTACTAAAAATAATCTTTGTTCAGTCGAAAGATTTACGCGATAAAGTAAAATTCCAGCCAATGCGACGCCAGTAATATTTACAATAAAAGTCGCAATTAATCCTGAGTTTATTAACTCTGCGATAGCCCAACGAGACAGAGAACCCACGACGCCACCAAGTGATACATATGCGAGGTGGCGCGCTTTGATATTCAACCTTAGGAGATACCTTCTCGCTTGCTAATTTTTGATCCTAGCCAGCGAATTGGATCGTACTTCTGATCTACTACGCGCTCTTTCATCGGAATGATTGCGTTATCAGTGATACGGATATGTTCTGGGCAGACTTCAGTACAACATTTAGTGATGTTACACATTCCAAGACCATGCTCTTCTTGCGCTGTTCGTTTGCGATTGCGCAAAGTATCAAGTGGGTGCATATCTAATTCAGCGATTCGAATGAAAAAGCGTGGCCCAGCAAATGATTTCTTGTTTTCTTCGTGATCGCGGATAACGTGACAGGTGTCTTGGCAGAGGAAACATTCAATACATTTACGGAACTCTTGGCTGCGCTCTACATCGATTTGTTGCATGCGTGCCTCGCCAGGTCCAAGATTTGTCGGTGGCGAATAGGCCGGAATCTCGAGCGCTTTTTTGTAATTGAAAGAGACATCTGTAACCAAATCGCGAATGACTGGGAAGGCGCGAAGTGGAGTTACGGTAATAGTTTCATCTTCTTCAAAAGTATTCATTCTGGTCATGCAAGCAAGACGTGGTTTGCCGTTAATCTCCATTGAACAAGAACCACATTTTCCAGCTTTGCAATTCCAGCGAACGGCTAAATCTGGCATCTGGGTCGCCTGAACGCGATGAATCACATCAAGAACAACTTCACCCTCATTGGCCTCAACATTTACATTTTGAAAATCGCCATTTTCTTTATTGCCACGCCAGATTCGTAATTTCACTTGACGGCCCATCAGTTAGAACCACCTTTCACTGAAGCTAACTCTTCATCGGTGAAGTACTTAGCAAGTTCATCTGGATCAAATAACCCGGCCAACTCTTTGCTCATCATTGTTGCTGGTTTTGCCGTTGATGAGGTTCCTTCCCCATCTGCGGCGCAAACTAAATTGATCTGTCGCCATTTTGGATCCATCTTTGGGAAATCTTCACGAGTGTGCCCGCCACGTGATTCCTCACGAGCAAGGCCAGAACGAGCAATACATTCAGAGACAATTAACATATTTTCTAAATCAAATGCCAGATGGAAACCTGGATTGTATTCACGACCGCCGGTAACAGTTACATTTTTAATACGGGTACGGAATTCTTGCAATTTAACAAGTGCGGCTTCTAACTCACTTTTGATTCGGATGATTCCCACTAAATCATTTGTGGTTTGCTGTAACTCTTGATGAATTGTGTATGGGTTTTCACCGCCGGTACGCTCAAATGGGGCATTTAGCCGTGCATGCGCTTTTGCAACAATTGCATCAGAAAGTTTTGGTTTTGCGCTTCCATCCTTTAAGTAAGCAACCGCTCCAAATCCAGCGCGACGACCGAAAACTAATAAATCTGAAAGCGAGTTTCCACCAAGACGATTTGATCCATGCATTCCACCAGCAACTTCACCAGCAGCAAATAATCCAGGGACTCCAACCGCTGCTGCGGTGTCGGGATCCACCTGCACTCCGCCCATCACGTAGTGACAAGTTGGACCAACTTCCATCGGAACTTCAGTGATGTCCACATCAGCTAACTCTTTAAATTGATGCCACATACTTGGCAATCTACGTTTAATCTCTTCCGCTGGAAGGCGAGATGAAACATCTAAGTAAACGCCACCATGCGGTGAACCGCGACCTGCTTTAACTTCAGAGTTAATTGCTCTGGCAACTTCATCACGCGGCAATAACTCAGGTGGACGGCGGTTATTTTCTTGATCTTTGTACCAACGATCTGCTTCTTCAGCGGTATCGGCGTACTTATCTTTAAATATCACAGGAATATAATCAAACATAAATCTTTTGCCTTCGGAGTTGGTCAAAATTCCACCATCACCGCGAACTGATTCAGTAACTAAAATTCCGCGAACCGAAGGTGGCCAAATCATTCCGGTTGGATGGAATTGGACAAACTCCATATCGATTAATTTTCCACCAGCACGAAGTGCAAGGGCGTGACCGTCTCCAGTACCTTCCCAAGAGTTACTTGTTACTTTGAATGATTTTCCAATTCCACCAGTTGCCAGAATAACTGCAGGTGCTTCAAAGAGAATTTCACTACCGGTTTCACGGCGATATCCATAAACACCTGTCGCAGCGCCATTTTCGATAAGAACATCAGTAATAGTGACTTCAGCAAAAACTTTTAAGTTAACTTCTGCATCGCCGTACTCTTTCGCATCTTTTTGTTGCAATGCAACTATATGTTGTTGCATGGTGCGGATTAATTCAAGGCCGGTGCGATCCCCAACATGCGCAAGTCGTGGATACTCATGTCCGCCAAAGTTTCGCTGCGAAATCTTTCCTTCTTTGGTGCGATCAAAAAGTGCACCCCACATCTCAAGTTCCCAGACGCGCTCAGGTGCTTCTTGAGCATGTAATTGCGCCATGCGCCAGTTGTTTAAAAATTTTCCACCACGCATAGTGTCGCGGAAATGGACTTGCCAATTATCGCTGCTATTAACATTTCCCATTGCAGCGGCAATTCCGCCTTCGGCCATAACGGTATGAGCTTTGCCAAAAAGAGATTTACAAATAATTGCCACACGGAAACCAGCTTCTCGTGCCTCTACTGCAGCACGCAGACCTGCACCACCTGCACCAATTACAACTACATCGTATGAGTAGCGTTCGATTTCAGGATTAATCATCTCAACTCTCTAAAAAAAGTAGTAGTTAGAAATAGCACCAGTTGCAACAAAACGCACATATACATCTGTGAGTGCCACACCAAAAAGGGAGATCCATGCAAAAACTGGGTGGTAGTGGTTTAACTTAGAAACGATTGTCCATCCTCTATAACGAAACGGATGTTTAGAGAAATGTTTCATTCTTCCACCGATTATGTGCCGACACGTGTGGCAGGAAAGCGAATAAAGCCACAACAAAGTTGCATTTGTTAATAAAACTAGTGTCCCAACACTCATGCCAAACGATCCATCTTCATGTCGGAAGGAAATTAACGCATCGTAAGTAAGAATTACATTAAATACTAATCCGGCAAGAAAAAACCAACGGTGACCATTTTGCAAAATTAGTGGTGCGCGAGTTTCGCCTGTGTATTTCTTATGTGGTTCTGCAACTGCACATGCAGGTGGTGACATCCAAAATGAACGGTAATAAGATTTTCGATAGTAATAACAAGTTAATCTAAAACCTAATGGGAAAATTAAAATTAATAACGCAGGTGACAATCCAAATCCCAAAATACTTTGAGGTGCCACAACTCCAAATAATTGTGAGCCCGGCTCGCATGAAGCCGATAGGCAAGGAGAATAAAATGGTGAAACTAAATGTGAGGACTCAACAAAGTAATATCCATTTTCAAATGCGCGAAATGTTGCATAAATAATAAAAGAAACGAGAACAAAAACAGTTATCGCGGGTTGCAACCACCAACGATCAACTCGAAGGGTGCGCTCTTTAATACTCGCCCGACCTTCAGCTCTTACCCCTGCCATTAACTTCCACCTAACTGCCAACTAATAAAGTTGGTGGAACCATTTTCCGCTAAGGCTTCTCAGGAGCGCCATACCAGAAGGCTAAATTGGCCTATATATATGTATGAGTTTTCCCACAGTTGAGCGTAAAAATGGCGGAGGGCGTGGGATTTGAACCCACGAAACTTTCGTTTGCCGGTTTTCAAGACCGGTGCACTCGGCCGCTATGCGAGCCCTCCGGGAGGAAATCTACCGGATACTCCGCATGCTCAGTTTCAATCCTGAGAATGTCCACTTATTTGAACATAATTTCTAATCGTTACCAAAAAATTATCTCTAAAGTGTTGCTTCCCACATTCCCAGCCTGTGTACTTGTGCACAGGAGGCTCAACCATGGCAGAGGTTAAATCCGCAACCCGAGTAATGCAGATCCTGGATTTATTGCGTGAATACCCGTTAGGTCTTTCTATTTCCGAAGTGAGCCGAATCCTTGACCTTCCAAAAAGCAGTGTCCATGAACTTCTCCACTCCATGGTCGAAGCTAGTTATTTACTACAAGAAGGAAAACGTTTTCGATTTGGTGTCAAAGTTTTTGAAATAGGACAATCCGCCCTTAGAAGTTCTGAGTTAATTCATGTAGCCCGTCCATTGATGAAATGGGCAGGAGAAGAATTGAATGAGGTAGTACAACTTGCCCTACTTGATGGAAAAGAAGTTGTTTACCTAAGCAAAATGCAATTTAGAAAAGATTTAAATATTCAATCAAGAATTGGAGCCCGGTTACCCGCTCATGCGACAGCTTTAGGTAAAGCAATTTTGTCTACTAAATCTGATAATCAGGTGCTTGAAAAGTTCTCTGGTGTTGAATTTAAACCTTACACACCAAACTCTTTAACTTCGATTGATGGATTAATTTCAAATTTACATTCTGCGCGAGAAAATTCTTTTGCTTTTGACAATGAAGAGTACACACCGGGCGTTGTTTGTTTTGCAATGCCATTTAAAAATATCGCTAGCCAAACTCTTGGAGCAATAAGTATTTCTATGCCGAGTGAGTTGAAAGATGAAATCAATCGAGACCGAGTTTTAGCCGTTCTAGAAGAAGCAAGCTCAAAGATTGCTAAGTCTTTGGTGGTAAATCCAGTTAAGTCTCACCACCAAACCGCTATCTAATTAACTATCTAGGAAGATCTCCAGTTACCTCATAAAGGTAATCATGAGCGTTGTCCGTAAAGTCCACACCGGCGCCGATTCCTGGTGGAGGTGTGAACCAACCATCAATCGGTGCATGGGTTCCAGTGAAAATCGGATCAGGGTTCGGCTTATTGTTTTCGCCAAAGATGAAGTACTCCGCATAAGGAATGCCTACTTCAGCAAAGATCAAGTGAAGGTCCCAGTGGCGCAATCCACCAGCGTGTGGAATTACTGGAATCGCTTGAGCAGAAGCCATGGCGCAAATCTTTTTGGTTTCAGTTAATCCACCACACCATTGAATATCTGGTTGCAAGATTTCTGCACCGCGAGCATCAAGTAGTTGTTGGAATCCATAACGGGTGTACTCATGCTCACCAGTTGCAATTGCAGTTGAAGAAATTTTCTTATTTAAAATTCCATAACCTTTGTAATCATCTGGTGGAAGTACTTCTTCGATCCACTTAACTCGGTAAGGCTCAATTAATTGAGCCATTCGCACCGTGTATTCAACATCCCATGCCATGTAGCAATCAAGCATTAATTCAACATCCCAGCCAATGCTTTCACGAGTTAGTTTTACGAGAGCAACATTTCGATTCATGCCTTCACGACCTGATGCCGGCCCACATGGCATCGCTAACTTATGTCCCATAAATCCAAGACCTTTAGTTCGCTCGATGTCATTTCCGGTTAAATATGCTTGAACGGTGTCTTTAGCTAAACCGCCAAGTGATTGATAAAGCGGTTCTTGACGCTTTTTAGAAATCAAATCCCACAATGCGTAATCAACTGCAGAGATTGCCATAATCGGCGCACCTTTGCGGCCATAAGGAAGTGAAGCGCGAAACATAATGTCCCAAAGTCTTTCAACTTCAAATGGATTCTTACCAATTAAAAATTTCTTTAAATGACCTGCAATTATTTCAGCCGATGCGCGACCGCCTGCGCTCTCACCTAGTCCGTAAGTTCCATCCTCAGCAATAACCTGAACAATGGTGCGACCACCCATGCCAATCCAAAGTGAACGAGTTGGTCGGTATTCGGCATGGATAGACATTGGGTTTGCAATCTCAGTTTCAGAAAGCCAAGCGCTCTTATTCTTTGCATCTTTTTCTGGATTAGATTTACTTGGCCCAGTCAAGAAAACTTTAACTTCTGCGATCTTCATCTTTTCTCCCTCGTTATTGATCTTTGGCACTCTGGATTAACTGATTAAAGCTCCACCATCGACTGCAACTAATGAGCCGGTAACCCACTCACTTGCATCAGATAGTAAAAACAGGGCTGCATTTCCCAAGTCTGTTGGGAGGCCTCTACCTCGGACTCCGGGTGGATCAACATAAGGTTTTCCATCACGAGCTTCTTGTTCAGCTCTTTGATTTATATTGATATCAGTTGCAACACCACCACACAAAATTGCATTGACTCTAATTCCAAAACCTTTTACTTCATGAGCCATAGAAGTAGTTAGACCGTTCAATCCGCCCTTGCTTGAAATGTAGTGAACCTGTTTGTTTCCACCCCGAAATGCTGAAACTGTACTGATATTTACGATTGCACCTTTACCTTTTTCCTTCATAAATCTAGCAACCGCCTGAGATAAGAAAAAAGGGCCAGAAAGATTCACATCAAGATGCCTGTGCCAAGTTTCTGGAGTTATTTCGAAAAAGGAAGCAAAATTACAAATTCCCGCATTATTAACGAGCCCATCAATGCGGACCAAATCTTTATGAATTTTGGCTACGGTACTTTCAATCTGATCTTGATACCCGATGTCACATAAATAACTACTTGCTTTCCCACCAGCTTTTTCAATTTTCTCAATCATCTTTTTTGCGTGAACTTCTTCACTCGCCGCAGGATAGATAATCGCAACATGTGCACCAGCGCTGGCAACCACCTCTGAAATACCGCTCCCAATGCCGCGGCCCCCGCCGGTAACTATCACCACTCGATCAGCAAGTGCTTTACTTTCGCTCACTTAAATCACTTCTCTCTAAACTTTTGGCGCATCATTCAAACGCCTACTTACCTGTGGAATATGGAACAAAAAGGACAATCCGAATCTAATCACATATGAGGCTATGAATATAGAGGTGAGTGCGAAGTGGGCGGTGAAAATTGGAATGAAAAATGCAGCTACAAAGCCAATACCAGCGGAGATTCCTACATAAAGATTAATAAGCACTTCACGACTTTTGCCAGAACCTAATCGATACAGTCCAAGTTGAATGCCCAAATCAGAGCCCGCATTCATAATCCCAGTGTAAAAAACCGCCAATAGAATCATGTACTTATTTGGGAAAATGGTCATAAACACAAAGTACAAAGGTGCCAATGGGATCGTGATAGTAAGAATTCGATAACTGCCGAATCTTTTTTGTACTCTTTGCCAAATTGAGATCCCAACAACAGCACCAAATGCTAAGAGGATGGCCCAAGCACCCATCCACCTATCTGAAAAATTTAACTCTTTCAAGAAATAAACTGTTTGGAGCGGTCCAGCTACGGACATTGCCGCAATCGATAAGCAAATTACGCCTATAAACAATAAAAAGTCGCGTTCCTCATCAATCTTTTGAGTTTTTAATTTACTTCGTAGCTTCCCTTGGTCCGATGAATCAACTTTAGGCACTCGAATTTTTGAGACATTATATATTTCCAAAATTCCAAACAAGGTTGAAACAATAAAAATAAAATAATAATTATTGGGGAAAGTTAGGAAAATCATTCCTGCACCAAACAAAATATTTGCCACCATGAATCCAGAGTTTGCAATTCTAATTCTAGAGCTAATCAACTCAGGGCGTTGATCTTGATGGATGGCCACACCCGGAATGGGTATCCATAGTGCACCAAAAACTATTGCCGGTATTGCAAAAACTATGAAGGCGGCCGTCGCAAAAATCGCATCATTCTCTCCAAATAATGGTGCAAGAATTGGCACAAATAACCCAAGGCGCGCCGCAAAACCTGAGACTAACATCCATACTCTTTTTTGCGGCGACCCTTGCAAGTAGATAACAATTGCCGGACCCAAAACAAGAGGGCCTAGTGCGGTTAAACCAATATAAACGCTGATTAAAGTAATAGATGCATCAAGTCGGAGTAAATATGGAATAGCGAAAACAGGATATGCCGCAAGTGCCCCGCCCCAGGCGGCTTGCCTGCGTAAATATTTTCGATTACTTTCCATGTTTTCTAAAGTAACTCCTCTAAAACTTGAGCAACGCCATCATCATCACACTCTGGCGCAATTGATTTTGCAGCAGCTTGCGTCGCTGGGTGTGCTGTGGCCATTGCGTATGAACGCCCACTCCAGTCAAGCATAGAAATATCATTTGGATTGTCACCAAAAGTCATTACATCTGCGGCGGAAATATTTAAACGTTGTGACAACTTCGCCAGAGTCTCGCCTTTGCTCACACCGATTGCTGAAATTTCCAATAAGGACTCATTTGAATTGGAATGCGTAGCGGTAGCGATTCCTTTTAACTCTTTTTGTGCAATTTCTAGCATCTCATCTGAAGTTAACACATGATTAACGCTTCTAACTAAAAATTTCATAGCTGGAAGGTCAAAATGTTCCTCTATCTGTGCACTTCCTACATCATCAATTCCTAAGTCCCATCTAGCCAAATATTTTTGTTCTCGATGGAATCCATCATGGTTTTCAACCGCAAATACTGCAGAAGGCATACTCGCTCGTAAAACTTGGGTCGCCTTATGTAAATTTTCTGTGCTTATCAGCCACTCTTCCAAGATTTCATTTTTATGAAAATCATAAATAACTGCGCCATTTCCACAAACGCCAATTCCAAAAGAGAATGCTTCACGAACTTCGTTCATCCAACGAGGTGGTCTTCCAGTAATAAAAAAAATATGAATGCCTAAATTATGCGCTTTTGTGAATATCTCAATAGTTCTCTTTGATATATGTCCATCAAACGGAATGATCGTTCCGTCTAAATCAGTAGCAATTATTTTTGGCCGTGTCACACCGGCTCAAATCGATCTTTCCCTAAATAAGGAATTAATGCTTTTGGTATTAGAACTGAACCGTCCGCTTGTTGGTGATTTTCCAAGATCGCCACAATTATTCGAGGTATCGCACATAAAGTTCCATTTAGGGTTGCAACAGGTTTAGTTCCTTCATCATCTTTGTAACGAATATTTAATCTTCTTGCTTGGTATTGAGTGCAATTAGAAGTACTTGTTACTTCGCGATATTGGCCTTGGGTTGGAATCCATGCTTCGCAATCGAATTTGCGTATCGCACTTGATCCGAGGTCTCCGGTAGCAACATCGATTACCCGATATGGAATTTCAAGCGCATTAAGAAACTCTTTCTCCCAATTTAATAATCTTTGGTGCTCTGCCAATGCATCGTCTGGATCGCAAAAAGAGAACATCTCGACTTTGTCGAATTGGTGTACCCGAATAATTCCGCGAGTGTCCTTTCCGTATGTTCCGGCTTCGCGCCTAAAGCATGAAGAGAAACCTGCATAACGCAATGGGAATTTAGTGCTATCTAGGATTTCATCCATGTGATAAGCCGCAAGTGGAACTTCACTTGTTCCCACTAAGTAAAAATCATCCTCTTCTAAATGAAAAACATTTTCAGCGGCCTGTCCAAGGAAGCCAGTGCCTTCCATTGCTGGTGGTTTAACTAACACTGGTGGAATAACCGGTATAAAGCCATTTTTAACAGCGGTCGCGATAGCAAAATTGATTAAAGCAAATTCAAGTAATGCACCGTTGCCGGTTAAGTAATAAAAACGTGAGCCAGAAACTTTGGCGCCTCGCTCAGTATCAATGGCACCTAATATCTTCCCAAGTTCAACATGATCTTTAGGTTCAAAATTAAATTTAGTCGGAGTGCCGATCTCTTCTAAAACTACAAAATCTGCTTCACCACCAACTGGTGCATTTGGATCAACCAAATTCGCTAATCCCATAAATAATTTTTGGGCCCGCTCATCTAATTCAGCACGTTTGGCATCTCTTTGTTTTACAGCGGCCGCTAATTCCTTGGAACTTTCTAGTAATTTCGCTTTTTCATCACCTTTGGCGGCTCCCACGCTTTTAGATAGAACATTTTGTTGTGCTCGTGCAGATTCAAATTCGCTGATCGCAGCTCGTCGTTCATTATCGGCAGCAATAGCAGCATCAACTAATTTCTCATCTTCCCCACGTGCGCGTTGAGATGCTTTTACTAAATCTGGATTATCACGAAGTAATTTAAGATCAATCACTTTTTAATATCTCCAGATCTAATTTGCTTTAACCATGTCTGTGCAGTATCAAAGGCTTTATCTTCTGTTGCTTTACTTAAAGTCGGAAGAACTTTATCCGCACGTGCGTAAGATCCTAAGAATCGCACATCGGCACAAATTCGATATAGCGCCTTTAAAGTGTCGCCAACTCTTGCATCTTCAATATGTCCTTCAACATCAATAATGAAGTGATATTGGCCTAATTCGACTCCATTAGGTCGTGATTGAATGAAAGTTAAGTTGACTCCGCGCACTGCGAATTCTATGAGAATTTCAAGCAAAGCGCCCGAGTGATCGGCATCAATAAAAACAACTAACGAACTGCGATCAGATCCTGTTGGAGCTGCGATCTTCCCAGGGCGAGAAACAGTCACAAATCTAGTAACTGCAGCTTGTCGATCTCCAACATCTTCAGCGATGATCTCTAAATTAAAGTTCTCGGCAGCAACAGCGGCGGCGAGCGCACCATCTGCTTCGCCTTTCGCAACCGCTTCGGCTCCTGCAGCAGTTGACGCAGTCATAATTACTTCAGCACCTGGAATATTCTTCGCAATATAATCACGACACTGTGCTTCAGCATGAGGATGTGTTGCTAATCGTTTAATTTCTGAAATTTTTACACCGGGTTTAACCATCAGCGCAAAACTCACTGACAAGATGCTTTCGCCAATAATTAGCAGCGGTACTCCGCTTGCTAATTCATCCAAAGTTCTGGCGACAACACCTTCTACTGAATTTTCAATTGGAACAATTGCGTAGTCGGCTGTGCCAGATCGAACCGCGTCAAGGGCGGCGGTGACATTCACTGCCGGAACCGATTTGTCTCCAGGCTTAAGGATTGGAATTAGGGCCGCTTCGGTAAATGTTCCCGCTGGCCCAAGATATGAATAAACCGACACAAGAGGGATGTTACGCGAGTTGAGCCATTACAGGGGCGAGTAAATCGCCCGCTTCTGCCGCCGGCTTAGGCAAGGTTAG
>BJFZ01000034.1 GCA_014190175.1 Actinomycetes bacterium
AGCTTCACTTACTATGGAGAAAGAAAAGACAACAGAGAATTTCAATCGTTCTTTAATGGAGATGGGCGTTAATACTGGAATCGTGTTAGCCCTTGTCTTTGCCCTATTTTTATCTCGCGCTGCACGCGCAAAATCTGCCGCGAAGTAGGGCTAAAAACTGCGCTCATTTTCATGAGCTCTTGGCATTCCTGATCTATTCAAAACTTCTTCAAAACCCTAAAACCGCCATCTACAATAATATCGGTTCCAGTTACATATGAGGATTTATCACTCACCAAATAATGTACGACGTCTGCAACTTCCTCCACCGTACCAATCTTTCCAACTGTATTTGCAGCCTTAACACTTGTCAAAAATTCATTTGCCTGTGCAACATTCATTCCAGTTAAGTCTCTTCGAAGCATTGGGGTATCTATTGTTCCAGGTGAAACAGTATTAACTCGAATGTTATCTTTTCCAACTTCGAGCACTAAAGTTCGTGCTGCAGAATTCAAGGCCGCTTTTTGTGAAGCATAAATTACACACCCCTTTAAACTTAACTCTGCTTGTACGGAAGATACAAAAACTATTTTCCCGCCACCAATTTGCTTCATTTGCTTTATAGCTACTTGGGCGCAATAGATTGAACCGATAAAATTTACATCTATTAATCTTCGCATTTCTAGATCGGTCATCTCTAAAAAATCAACATAAAGACCAATGCCTGCTGCAGTTACCAATATGGAGCATTCACCAAATTCATTTTTCATTTTTGCAAAAGACTCAAGTACATCACTTTGACTTGAGATGTCACACTTAACAGCACAAATTTCTAGATTGGACTTCTTAGCAAATTCCTTTAATTCACTTAATCCTTCATCGTCAGTATCAACACCCCACACCCGCGCACCTGAACTCGCCAAATCAAGCGCGATTGCTTTTCCCATTCCTGACGCAGCACCAGTAACAAAAGCTACTTGGCCATTAAATTCACCTGCTGGAACATCGATTGGCTTTAGAGTTGACATATTCTGATGCTAATACATATTAAAGTTTTAGCAAGGCCCATGACTTAAAATATTAGTAACGGTATTCCACTTAAATCAGTTTCAATCTGAGCAACATCCCACCGTCCAAAGTTTGGCCAGACTAATAGGTTCCTATCTGGGCCAGTTAGTACTGTATTAGTAGGTGCTGCAAGGAAGGTTCCCTCAGTATCTTCTGCAAGTATAGATAGTCCTTTCTTATCCCACAAATAAATCACATCTGGTCGATAACAGCTAATCACCAGAGCTCCAGATGTTGTGACTGTGACACCATCAGGAACTGCATCCATTTGTTTCAGAACTTGAATTTCCCCAGCAGAATAATCACTGTTTATCGAAATACTACTTAGTTTCCCAGGTGTGCTTTCAAGTACGTAAAGCGATCGCCCATCTTCACTTAATGCCATTCCGTTTGGGAAATCTGGACACTTGTCTGACCAGATACTTGATTTTCCATTTGTATCCACTCTAACGATTATGCCTTCCGATTTCTTCCAATCTCCAGAGTCTGAAAAAACATATGAGCCATCAGGTAAGAAGCAACCCCAATTTGGAAGATTAAGAGCAATACCCCCGGCTAAATTACAGAATACTTCCCAGGTTTGGCTTTTTAAATTAACTTCCCAAACTGTCTTGGCAGCGGCATCGCAAACAAGTAAATGTCCATTACTTCGAATTGATAAGCCTAGTAAAATTCCCCCTGCTGCACTCTGGGCAACAACATCTAAAGTCCCGTCAGAAGTTAGGCGATATATTTTTCCAGATTCACTACCTAAGTAAATTTCACTCTTTAGCCCCACACAAAGTCCTTCAGAGTGATCAATTCCAGAGGCAAGAGTTTTTATGTCTTTATGTTGATATTTTGCGTACATAATTAAAGATTAATCGATCCAGGCCAAGTTCCCAAGCCTTCTGTTACATCCCTTAGTAACCACAATTGGCCACCCATACTTGGATCAGAAGAATCAGCTAACACTCCTGCATCGGTCATATAGAGATCTGCACCTGAAAAAACGCAATTAGTTGGAATAACTCCTAGTTTCAAAAATTGATCATAAGTGCCATCTTTATTTATAACATCAATTCCACCACCATTTACTGTAGTGACGAACAACCGTCCATCTGCTGCAACTGCCATTCCATCGGCAACTGGTTTGTCCCCCGGCAATTTACAAATATCAGTAATTTGTAAATTGTCGGGATTTAGTCGACGAACCATTCCCGTATATGACTCTGCCCATACAACACTTCCAT
Organism: Actinomycetes bacterium; assembly: GCA_014190175.1. The sequence goes on from BJFZ01000034.1 coordinate 2,280, forward strand.
CAGCTTCAATAGCAATACCGTTCGGGAAAGTTGGTGGTGAAAGTTCAGCTAGAAGTCTGCCTGACCCATCTGGTGAAAGTTCAAACAAATAAGATGGTTGTGGGTCATTAGGTCGATAAGTTCCTGGATCAGTAAAATAGAGTTTTCCATTCTTGCCAAAAACTAAATCATTTGGCCCATTGAATTTGATGCCTTCAATTTCAGAACAAATAATCTGGGCTTTGGAGCCTTCTTTTTCAATTACTTGAATAGAAGGGGTGACCATTTCATCAGCACGCCAAGGCCCAGTCGTTCCTCCATTTTGACAAACGTACATAGCTCCAGCAATGCCAACTACACAACTATTTGGGCCTCCTGCTGTGTATGAATACCTAGACACACCTTTCCCGCGCTCCCAAACACTAACTTGGCTCCGATATGTCTCAACAAAGCAGACTCGTCCATCAGAAAGCACTGCCGGCCCTTCAGCCCAACCTAAACCTTGGGCAAGAAGTTCTGGTTCGTTATTCATTTATTCTCCTCCTTATTTAACTGCACCCGCAGTAATGCCTTGAACTATGTGTTTCTGTATTGCCATGGATCCTATTAGAAGAGGAATTAATGTAACCACACCAACGGTCGCTGCAACATTCCAATCGATTGGTCTTTGAGCACTAATCAATCCCGCAGCTGCGATAGGAACCGTCTTCAAAGATTCAGAGTCAATAACATACATCCCAACAAGGAATTCATTCCAGATGAATATTGCTGCAAAAATCCCAGCCACAACTATTCCAGGCCGGACAAGCGGAATTAGGACTTGCACCAATGTTCTCCACTTGCTTGCTCCATCAATCTCAGCCGCTTCATCAATTTCAGTAGGGATTTCATCAAAGAAACCAATAAGAATCCATATTACTAGTGGAAGAGAAAATGCAACATAGGGAATTATCAAGCCAATTCGGGTATTAGCTACGTTCAAAAAGCGCATGCTCAATAAAATCGGGAATGCTACCGCAACTAGAGGCATGAAACGTAGGCTTAATATTGTGCTCGAAATACGTTCGGATCCTTTGATTTTTAAACGAGAGAGTGCGTATGCAGCTGGTGTACCTATGATTAAAGAAATACTCACAACTATTAAAGTTACAATGAATGAATTTAGCGTACTCAAAATATAGCTTCTCTCAAAAAGCACTTCTTTGTAATTTTCGACAACTACTTCCCATTCGATTTTGAGCGAGGGGGGCACGTCACCGATATCTATTCTACGTTTGGTTGATAGTAAGAAAAGGTAAACAATCGGAAAGATTCCAACTAGAGCAATTACAATTAATATCAAGTAAGAAACAGTTTTCTTAAATAATCTAGTGAAAACTGACATTTAATGTGTTCTCCTAACTGGAATCCATTTAAGTAAAACTGTGAATCCAATTGTGGCCATAATGACCATGATGTAGGAGAGGGCAGAAGAAAACCCATATCGGTAGTAAACAAAACCATTTTCAAAAGCATAGAAGCTAAGGGTGGTCGTGGATCTACCTGGCCCACCAAAAGTGAGTCCGTAAACTAAATCGAAAGTTCTAAATGAATCAATTCCTCTAAATATTGCTGCGAAAACAACTGCGGACGACACAAGAGGTAAAGTTATGTATCTAATAATTTTTAGTGGTGATGCCCCATCTACGCGCGCAGACTCAAAAACATCAGTCGGGAGTGCTTGATACCTAGCAAATACAACCACGAATATAAAAGGTGTCCACTGCCAAATATCAACAATAATCAGTGTCCAAAGCGTCCATTTTGGATCAGCTAGCCAAATTGGAGGATTATCAATCCCTATCAACCCTATGAACCAGTTAAATAGTCCCCATTGAGGATTTAGAAGCGCTCTCCACATGAGTCCAACTACCACAGGGTTCAAAATCATAGGTGTGATGAGAATTGCTCTCACAAATTTTGACCCCTTTAGTTTTTGGCCGAAGAAAATCGCTAGAGAAACGCCAGCAATAACTTCAACTACTAAAGCTACTCCGACCATAACTGCCGTAACTACAATTGCACTCCAAAAGGTTTTATCAGAAAGGATTTCTTTATAGTTGCCAAGGCCCAAGAAGTTCCACTTTCCGGCAACGCGATCAAATTCAAAAAACGATATTCCAAGGCTGTAGAGTAAAGGAAATACTGAAAAAAGCCCAAGATAAACAATTGCTGGGCCAATTAGAGTTTTAGTTTCATGTTTTGAAAAGAAACTTTTTGAATTTGAAATTTTAGTCATTCCTCAGTTTTCGATTATAAGTAGTTGACGGGCTCCCCGAATAATGGAGAGCCCGTCAACTGCCTTAGTTTTTTATGCTAGATGTCCAGCGCGCTTGAGAATTTTTTCCCATGAGGCTTGAGCATTAGCGCATGCCTGCTTAGCAGTCTGGCTGCCAACGATGGCTAAATTGAATTCACGAGCTGCTTCACCGACTAATTCGAAGCATTCAGGAATTAAAGCAACATCGAGCATCTTTGCATTTTCCATGGCCTGTCCCGCCACTTTCAAATATGGATACTTGTTGTTTAGTGCAGCATCAGCATATGTACTGCGTCGATTTGGATCGGTTTGGTAATTGGCCATTTGGAACTTATCAAATGAAGCGCTTGTGATGTATTGCATTACCATCCACGCTGCATCCTTGCGCTTCTGTGGAAGGTTCTTAGGAATTCCTAGCCCCCAACCACCGCGAATTGGACGACCAGATGTATTTGCGTCACCTGGAATCTGTACGGCACCTATTTTTGAAGCGACCTTTGAGGTTGCTGGGTTAAATGCAGAACCAGCAATCGTTGACCAGCAAAGCATAAGTGCAACATCACCGCGAGAGAAAGCGTCAACTGACTCAGTAAAACCAAAGGAACCGACTCCCTTAGGTGAAACTTCTGCACAATCGATCATATGTTGGACTGCACGAACAGCTGTAGCCCCTGTCAGATTTGGCTTGTAATTCTTTGCTCCTGGTGTTCCAGACATTAACTTTCCACCCATTGAAGCAAAGCGTGCATACCAATCAACCAAAATGAGCGAAACATCGTTGGCTGCAATCATTGTTGTGCCTGAGATTTTGCCAGTATTTAACTTACGTGCTGCGTCAATATAGTCATCCCAATTTTTTGGAACAGCTATTCCTGCAGCAGCTAACAAATCTTTGCGATAGAACATAATTACTGAACCAGAGTGGATTCCAGGAATTAGGTAAACATCTTTACCACCAAATTTATTATTAGCAACGTCATAGCGACTTGTATAATCCAGTTGGCCTGCAGGGAAATCTGCTGGGTAATTGTAATTAGATGCTGTTAGTTCCTTATTTGCAATATAGTCATTTAATTTTGTATATAGACCTCCACCGACAACACCTGAGACTGTAAAACCTAAGTTGTCAATAATGTCATACTCTGAAGTTGACGCACGAAGTACAGACTGAATCTTTTCGAGCTGCGCACCGAGTGCTAATGCAGTAACTTCGACTTTTATTCCATGTGTCTTTTGAATCTCAGAAATCTTATCTTTAATGCCTTCTTGATCTCTTTCACCATCCACCAATAAGATTTTTACAGTAGTGCCTGCAAATTTCTTAGGGTTGTATGAAGCTGCAGAAGCTGATTCAGCCATACCCACAGAACTTGCACCTGCAACTGCTGCCGCAGTGGCTCCAACTTTAAGGAAATCTCTACGATTGACGCCACTGTCTGTGGCATTTACTCCGACTTGATCCTTCATTTTCGCTCCTATGTCTGAGGTTAATTGTGCGATTACTTGAGCGGCCAATTTCCGGGGTGAAACTGACAAGCTTGTAGTAAATGAAAATTAGACCTGCGAAACGGGCAAGTCAAGCGTTTGACTACATCAATTTGAGGGTTTTTCAGGTAGTTCTACTTAAGGCACGCTCGGGGAATTTGTTCTAGCGCGCCTAACTGATCAGTAACCTGCTGCGCCGTTATCCACTCGTAATCTACCAACTTGCCTAATCCCACGGTGGTCGTAAGGGGTTTCATCATCCCATTTTCGATTACGGGTTGCTCTAGACCATCATCCATCGGATGCACACCGGTTCCTGGGATTCCCCACTCAATCGGTACATCTTTGAAGCCAAAAATAGGAAGGAGGCGTGAGTGCAAATGCGGAAACATGTGCGGTGAAACTTTAACTTGTGCATTACGCGCACGTTCTAGTGACTTCTTTAAGCCGGTCACTCCGCCGTTGGTCGTTGCATCTACTCTGATTACATCCACAGCACCTGCAGTCAGAAGTGCTTCTGGATGATAGGAACCACCTTGCTCATCACCCATTGCAACGGGAGTTTTCGAACCTGCTCTTACTCTAGCTACCATTCCAGCATCACCTGGTGGGACAACATCTTCTATCCACCCAAGCTTTAAATCTCTAATCCGTTTTTCAAAATCAAGCACAGCCTCACTTGTCCTTAAGACCATATTTATATCAAAGCCCACCCAATCAGTTGGTGCAGTTTCTCGTGCCGCTCTTAAACGTGACTCAGAAAGTTCTAGATCTGGAGAAATAGGAATTTTGAATCTATTCCATCCTCGTTTCTGTAAATCTTTAATCTGCCCCACAAGCTCTTCGGGTTGCATGGTGGGTGGATAGCCAACTATTGCAGTTGCAGGTAGGTCACAAAGTTCACCTCCTAGTAATTCTTGAAATGATTTATTGATAATTCGTGCGAATGCATCCCAACAAGCAATATCAACTAAAGAAAGAGCACGCATCCCTATTCCTGCAGCGTGAACTGCATGATTTGTCCAAAGCGCACCATAAAATAAGTCACTTGGATCAGTAAGTTCTCTACCTACATAACAGGGCGCAATCGAACGATGTACAATTGTACTTATCGGTCCATCTCGAGTTAAGCCATAAGCAAATCCCGCAGTGCCATCTTCTAAATCCACGCGGACAAGCGCAAATTCCCGGTGATCCATAATCCAATTGCCGTAGATAATCGGCACGGGCAAAATGTGGTTAATTGTTGCAACGCTTACCTTTGCTATTTTCATATCTTAGGCAATCAGATATCCATCATCACACATTACTGTGTGACCATTAACTAAAATAGATGCATCGCTTCCCAAAAATATTGCAGCTCCAAGTAACTCCCGTGGTAAACCTAAGCGATCTCTAAGCATTCTTCCTTTAATAAAATCCGCTGTGACTGATGTGGTTGTGGCAGCTTTTTTAGTCAGAGGAGAATCCATTAAAGTTGGGCCAATACCGTTTACCCTAACCCCCCTAGATCCCCACTCCAAAGCAAAAGACCTTGTTAACTGAACAACACCACCCTTGGATGCTAAATATGCACTTGCAAGTGGATATGCATTAAAGCCACCAATTGAAGCAATGTTTATAATGCTTCCTTTTTGCTGTTTTAGCATGATGTTTCCAAAAACTTGTCCAGCTAGATATGTTCCTTTTAAGTTTAGATTTAGAATAAAATCTAATTTATCTTCAGGAAAATCCTCTGCCGGGCATCGAAAGGCTGATCCTGCACTATTGACCAAGATGTCTACTCTAGAAAAACTCTTTAAAATCTCTAATGAAGTCGATGTCAGATCTTCTTTCGAGGTTACATCACACTTAAAACTCTTTATAACACCACCCTGAGCATTAATTATTGATTCTGTTTCCAGCATTCCTTCGCTATTGACATCTAATAGCGCTACCTTTACGCCCACTTGTGCGTAGCCGATAGCGATAGCGGCCCCTAAACCGCTACCGCCACCAGTAATCACTGCCACTCGATCCTTTAAATCAAAAAGAGTCGAGGCATATCCGCTAGGAACTACTTCAGATTCACTCATTTTCCTTGATTACCCTTTCTCACTCACGTGTTGCATAAGTGTGCTCAAGTCTGGGCCATCACTTTCTAAAACAGTCTCTATAGCTTTGGTGACTCGAGCCGCGATATCTAATTTCATTTTTTCAAGGTCAGCCTGACTCAAGGTACCTTTTGCAATCAATTTGTTAGCAGTTATATCTAAGGGATCTCTTTTTTTCCACTCATCGAGTTCACCAGGTGTGCGGTAAGTAGCTGGATCAGATCTTGAATGCCCACTGTAACGATAAGTCTTAGCCTCAATTAGCGAAGGACCATTCCCAGCCCGAGCAAAATCTACTGCTGATTGAATTGCTTTAATAACAACGTCAACATCTTGCCCATCCACTATTTCCTTACGCATTGCATATGAATCAGCTCTGTCAGCCAAATCGTCTATTGGCGTACTGAGATTAATACGTGTGTATTCGCCATAAAGATTGTTTTCAATTACGAATATGACAGGCAGCTTGAATATGCTTGCCATATTAAGGGTTTCATGGAATGCACCAATATTTGTTGATCCATCTCCAAAGATTGTTAGAGCAACAGAATCATTTTTTTTCAACTTTGCCGCAAGAGCAACACCTGCTGCAACTGGCAACCCAGCTCCAACGATTGCAAATGTTGGCATCAGTCCAACACTTGCATCCATCAAGTGCATTGAGCCACCGATTCCACCTGAGCATCCGATGACTCGCCCACAAATTTCACCAAGAACACCTTCGGGTGTGACACCTAAGGCAAGGGCTGCAGCATGTCCGCGATATGTACAAGTCACAACATCCGTTGGCCTTAAGACACTTGCGATTCCAACTGAAACTGCCTCTTGACCATTTGCTAAATGAGTACTTCCGCGCACATGTCCGTCGTTATAAAGAGTCTGAATACTCTCTTCTACGGCACGTATCTCTAACATTCGCTCTAAGCGGCCAATTTCAGTGTTTAGCTGGCCTCTGCGTGAGAGTGATGTAACCATTATTTTGCTCCTTCCCACCAAGCGGCGGGGCTTTTGCCCGTTTTTAACAGCTCATTAATTTGAGCTACAACATACTCTGAGCTTGGTAAATATCTCTTTTCAAGTTCTTGGGCATATGGGATTGGCGCATCTGGTGATGTAATTCTGTGAGGAGGACTTTTCAATTGGCCCCACAATTTCGATACAACTTCAGAACAAATCTCAGCACCCCACCCGCCGGAGTATGAACTCTCTTCTACAACAACAAGTCTGCCGGTTTTTGCAACTGATTTCATTACAGATGACTTGTCCCAAGGGATCAAGGTTTGTAAATCAATAATCTCTGCAGACCATTCGGATTGAGAATCAAGTGCCGCTTTGGCAGTTAAAACTGTGCTTCCAATCGCGACAATTGTTACATCTGAACCTTCAGTCACTTTACGTGCTTGGCCAATAGGAATTATTCCAGCCTCACCCGTAATTACTTCACCTCTCTCACCATAAAGACCTTTATGCTCAAGAATCACAACAGGATCGTAGCTTCTAATAGCGCTTCTGAGAAGTCCATACATAGATTGTGGGTTTGAAGGAATTACAAGGCTTATTCCCGCATTGCCCCTAAACCATTGATCTAAAATTTGTGAATGCTGACAACCAAATCCCATGCCCGCACCTGCAGCTGCTCGAATCGTTAACGGTACTTGATAAGCGCCTCGGGACAAATATCTAAAAAAAGCTCCCTGGGTTGTAAGTTGATCTAACGCCACACCAATGAACTCAATGAACATCATCTCAACCACAGGGCGCATCCCCATAGCCGCTGCTCCTACACCTGCACCCAGAAAAGCCATTTCGGAAATTGGTGTATCAATTACTCGAGATTCACCGAATTTTTCAATAAGGCCTTCAGTTGCTTTAAATGGACCACCAGATCCAATATCTTCGCCCATCAGAAATACGTTTGGGTCACTTTTCATTTCATCTGAAAGTGCCTCAATTACGGCTTGTCGTGTTCGCATAACGGTCATTTAATTGCACCATATCTCTTAGGGTCATTTGGATGTTCTGCCAAAGGCCAAATTTCGACTTCTAACCAAGGGAAAAATGGCAAACTTGAAATTGCGGCATGAAGTTGAGTGGCATCGGGTGCAACCCAAATACCCACATTTGATTTCTGACCGGTTCGTCGCCATATTTTCACAATTATGCCCTCTGTAGCCAAAACACTTGCACGCAAGCTCTCCGCTTTAGTCAAAGAAGCTAATATCTCTTTATCCCCATCTGCAGGGTAAGTATTCTTTATCAAAACCATAAATTCCATAATGTCATTCGCCCTTATACTCGCCAAAAGATTTTGAACTTTGAATTAACTCCACCCGTACACCATCAGGATCAATCATATAAATCGCACGCCCACCTTTATTTGGTCCAATGGTCGGTGTCACTGGAGCTGAAACACTCTTTACACCTTTTTCCGTTAACTCTCGATACCACTCATCAACATCATCGACAAAAAAAGCAATGTGCGCAATACCTGGATTGGCATTCCCATGGTCAATATCTTTCAAATCAACATTTCCGTACTCTAGAAGTTCTAGAAAAACATCCACACCTGGCATTTTTAGAATCGTTGCGTTGAGATCGACATTTTGATAGCCAGTAAGCACACCAATGTATTCTGCTTGCGGATTCCAAGTAAAAATCTCTTCAAACCCGAGAAGCTCTTTATAAAATTTAGTTGATTCTCGCAACGACCTAACAGAGATTCCTGTGTGATGCGCTTTAGTAATCTGGGCCAACTTTTATCCCTCCCTGTTCAGAGCTTTTCGGGCGCACTAATGTTATGGGAGGCGGATATGTTAGTCAACCGATTGACCTAAACTATTTGCCGCTTAGGTTTGGCGGTCGAATCGCGCTCCACCAACACTGGGGGGGTATCCACGATTAGATGTCCAGGCATTCCTCCACCAATAATCCTCAGGAGTAAATCCACAGACTGGCTCCCCATCTCTACTGTAGGTAAATGAATGGTTGTTAAAGATGGGGTCAAATAATTTGCAATATCACTATCGTGAAGGGCTGCGACCCTCACTTCATTGGGGATTCGTATGCCTAATTCGTGTGCCGCTCGAATGAATCCAATTCCCATCATGATTGTTGATACAAAAACTACATCAGGTCTTACCTTCTTTGTTAGTAACTCAAGACCTGCCTTTCTACCCGCTTCCATACCCCAAGAATCTCCCTCAATCACTATCTGCTTAAGCTTATTTCTTGTGGCTGCGCTTTCGAAACCTTTTCGGCGTCTTTGTGTTGTATCTATATTTGGTGGGCCGAATATTCCAGCAATTGATTTGGCTCCAAATTGGGCCAGGTGATCAACAGCTAGTGATGCTCCTAGTTCATCATTGACAGTAACGCTGGCTGATACTCCTTTGACACGGCGATTGACGACCACAACAGATTTATAGTGATTCAAAATTTCCTTTTTCAGGAAAGTATCCGACAAGGTGCCTGAAGCAATCAAAAGTCCATCAACTTGCCCACGCTCAAGTAAATCTGTAAAAGTCTTTTCGGAATCTCCCTCAGCATGGTCACCAATCAAAATTCCATATCCAAGTTCTTTACAGCGCTGCTCTACTCCATTAATTATTGCGGAATACATTGGGTTAGCTAAATCGGGCAGTAATAGTCCAATCATCTGAGTACGAGCAGTTTTCAACATTCTTGCAGCTGAATTGGCACGGTAGCCTAATTCTTGTACTGCATCCAAAACTCGCTGACGTGTTGCGGGAGATGCGCTTGCTTTAGGATCATTATTAACAATCCGAGACACAAGGCTTGGGTCAACTTTTGCAATTCGCGCGACGTCTCTAATGGTTGCACGCGCTTGCTTTACATCACTCGCTTTTTTGCTTTTTGCCATGGTCTCTTTTTGCCCTCAGTTTCACCTATTCATTCGCGCATTGGGATTGTAATATAAGAGAGGCTATAAGGAATAGCCCTATTAATGTTGATTCGAGGAATTTTGGGCATTACCAGGTCTATTGCTAAGAAATCAATTAGCAGTAAAACGATTACAGAGGTTTCAGCCGCCATACATGCTGGGCGCTTGGTTATTTTACCGGCAACTTCTGGCTACATAATCGCATGTGATGCGCAAAATGCCTCGGCTATTACCGATTTGAATATTCTAAGGGAAAATTCAGAGGAATACATTCTTTCAATGATTTTTTCTTCAATTTCTCAAATGGATGGTGAAGTGACTATTCCTAGCTTTAGTCAGGAAATCAAGGAGTACATTCAGACTGGACAATTGACATTAGTGCTTCCTCGAGATGAATCTATGCGAGTAAATGCAAATGGATTTAAGGAACTAGTCGCGGTAAATATTCCGATAGATGAAAATGTAAAGAAGTTACTTGAGATGTCTGGGCCTTGTGTGGTCGCTGCTGCGGCAATCCCGGGACTTGGTTTACCGCTCACCACCAAAGACATAAGTTTAAAGATTAAAGATGGCGTTGAATACATATTGGACGCTGGAAAGATTTCAGGAATAGTTTCCACGATTATAAATTTTGAGAAGAGAAAACCTATACTTTCAAGAATCGGTGCGGTGCCAGAGGAGATTGTAAAGAGGCTATTTCCCGAAATTTAACTAAAAATTCCGTCCGGATCATCAAATTGTTGCGAGTGAATCCAATCCTTGTTTACTAGATTTCCAAAACCATTCTCTTCTAGAAGTGGACTCATATTGCCACCCGTTAAAATTTGAGGTTGGTAAAGGCTGTCTGCGTAAGGATCTACTCCAGTCCAAGGAACTCCCCATTCAATTGGCACTGATGTATGGCCCCAAGCACTAAAAACTTGACTATGGACATGTGCAAACATGTGTGGCGCAAAATCTATTTTTGAATCAAGACACTGTTTTACTATTTTCTTCCCCCCTGTAATTCCACCCATACAGGTCAAATCAATGCGTACAACATCAACAGCTGATTTTGCAATTAAAGATTCTGGGTAATAGATCCCTCCTTGTTCATCGCCCATAGCAATTGGGATTTTGGTTTGTTTTCGAAGCTCGGAAACTATTTGAGCATTTCCTGGTGGAAAGACATCTTCAAACCAGCCTAAATCAACATCCCCTAATAAATTCAGTAAACCCAACGCAGAATCGACATCATCAAATATCCAAGCAGCATCACAACCAATCCACGCATCTGGAGCTGCCTTGCGTGCTGCCAGTAACCGTTCAGCAGTTGACAGATTACTTGTACCTACCGGTGCTTTGAATCTACGCCAACCTTTTTTGTAAAGTTCGCTTACTTGTTCAAATAGCTCGACGCCCCCCATGTTTGCAGGTGGATATCCAATGATCGCTGTAGCCGGCATTGGCTCAAGAGTTCCACCAAGTAGTTTTGAAATGGACTGGTTTGACTGCTTTGCACGTGCATCCCAAGTAGCCAAATCTAGTATTGACAAGGCTCTCAGGCCCAGCCCAGCAGAATGTGAGGCCAAACTTCTACGTAATGCGGTTGTGTATGTTTTTTCAACATCTTCAGCATTTGTTCCCAAGTAGATATTTTTTAATGTCTTTCGGATTTGCTCAGCTACCGCGCCATCACGCGTAAGGGTAAATGCCCAGCCCTCTATTCCTGAA
>BJFZ01000035.1 GCA_014190175.1 Actinomycetes bacterium
TCTGCAGATAATGCGGCATCAATTGCTTTAGTGGACAAGTTCGGTTTTCACCATGTTGGCCAGCAAATGGATGAGATAGATGGGCCAGAGGAGATTTACGAGTTGAGCGTAGAGAAATTCAAAACTCTTAAGTTTTAAGTGGACCGTACTGGAGGGCTCAGGGTCAACCGTTGCTGCGTTTTAAAAATAATTAGGGGAAGTAATCATGAGTCGGTCGCGATTAAGCCTAGTTGTTGGCGAAAACCGAGGGCGTCCCAGGCGTCAAAACCAGAGAGGACCAGTCCATTTTCAATTGTGTCGATACTAATACCGTCAACGGCCACACTCTTGTGAGTTGCAGCCAGACCTAAAAACTCCCCACCAGTATGAGTCCCGGTTAAATACCATCTGGTTACTACTTGGTTTCCCTCAACAATTATCTTCTCAACTTTAAAGTGCAGATCTGGGAAAGCGGCAATCCAAAGCTTCCATTGTGTGCGAAAGCTTTCCCTACCAATACCAAATTTTGGATCATTGCCTGCAGCATCTTCTGCGATGAACTTATCAATGGAAGATTCAATCTTTTTGTTCCAGATTTCATCGAAAAAACTTTGAGCGGCCTGGCGGTTCTCTTCACTCATTTTGGGTAACTCCTTATCCTCATATCATTTGTGATTTCTATTAAAAAAGTTAGCAAATCTGAGATTCACTAGCCTTAATCGCGGATAGTGCGAAGAACTACGCCTAATCTACGTGGACCGTACTGGGATCGAACCAGTGACCCCCACAATGTCAATGTGGTGCTCTACCGCTGAGCCAACGATCCTTGCTGGGAAATCATACCCCACGATATTTATTACTGCGTGCGCCCGAAATCATCCTCAATGCGCTCTATGTCATCTTCACCAAAGTAGCTTCCACTCTGAATCTCGATAAAGACGACATCATCACTACCGATATTTTCAATTCGGTGTAGATCCCCGATACCTATATCTACGCTCTGCCCTGCTTTGAGTTCGCTAACAACACCATTTAATGTAATGCGCGCAGAGCCAGCGACTATGAACCAGTGCTCTGCACGTTTTTGGTGGCGCTGGTATGAAAGCCGTTTGCCGGGATGCACCCAGATGCATTTAACTTTATGTACATCACTCTCTTGCAGAACTTCGTAGTGGCCCCATGGCCTTGTTGATTCGCTCATGGGATTGACCTTTCCATATCTAGATTTTAAATGATGGAGGTCGGGACGGGATTTGAACCCGTGTAGAGGGATTTGCAGTCCCTTGCCTCGCCTCTCGGCCACCCGACCATGTACATATCGCCTGAGGCGATTTATCAGAGCGGACGACCGGGTTCGAACCGGCGACCTGAACCTTGGCAAGGTTCCGCGCTACCAACTGCGCTACGTCCGCGAGGAGGGAAAATCTATCCTAGGAAGGCCATAAGCGCCAAAGTCGGCGGTGAATAGATAGCGTTCCCTTGTGATTTCAGCCGATATTTAGCCTAATCAGATCTATGCGTTTTATTGTTTCAAAATAGACTTGGGATTTTTTTCTTCAAGGTGGAGCAGACAGAGATCAAATCCTTGCCAATCTGCTCAAACTTATCTGACCCCAAACGCGAAGTCGGAGCTGAAATGCTGATAGCGGCAATTGGCTCTCCAAAAGAGTTCAAGATAGGGGCGGCAATGCACCCGTATCCAATCGCATCATCTCCTTGATCGATTGCATAGCCTCTGACTCTGCTCTTTTTGAGCGTAGACATAAAATCTTCCTGTGATTGGAACTTATGGTTGCTCCCCAATTCTTCATACACTTCATCGATTATTTTAAGAGCCGATGCTTCATCCATTGCAGCAAGAATAGTTCTTCCTAGCGCAGTTGTGTGACAGTTATTCTTAATTGTCATCGGTACTGTTACTCGTAGTTTTTGCGCAGATTCTAAAGTATCCAAATAAATTACTTTTCCATGGCTTAAAACGCCTAAATTAACTGTCTCATTATATTTTTCACGCAACTCTCGAAGTGAGGGCCTAACGTGAGTAATTAACTCTCTGGAATTGCGTGTTGCCCGTCCAAGTCCAATCAGGGCAGGCCCAAGAACATATTTGCGACTTTTTGAATCTCGAACAACGAATCCGCCGGACTCTAGAGTGTTGAGAATTCGATAGACCGTGGGTTTAGTTACACCTGTTTTCTCAGCGAGATCCACGACTGACAATGGAGCTTCTGCAAGGCACACCAAAAGATTCATCGACTTGATCAAGACGTGCACCTCGTCATGCCTAACCGGCTTATTCATCGTTCACCTTTCACCTGTGCAATTATCGAGAGATTCCACCATCCGTATTAAAAATTGCGGGCTATTGAGTCTCCCATTAGATTTAATGATGTAGTTCATTTCTTTCGCATTGCGGACTTGATTGGGGCAGATATGGACTTTAGTGGCTCTCAAAAGACAGTACAAGAGGGTGCCGCCTACGTTGCTGGCGGGGTAAATAGTGGTTACAGAGTAGGGGCTCGTCCTCACCCCTTAGTTTTTACCTCCGCCCATGGTTGCACGCTTGTAGATGTCGATGGGAATGCCTTGACCGACTATGTCTTAGGCATGGGTCCCATGATGCTTGGACATAATCCCGCTGCAGTGATAGAGGCGGCCAAGGCTCAGTTGGATGTCAGTTTATTAATCGCAGGTCAGACGCAGTTGGAGTACTCGGCTGCCCGTCTCATAACAGAATTAGTTCCTAGTGCTGACTTAGTTCGCTTCTCCTCCTCAGGTGCTGAGGCAGTGCAGGTTGCATTAAGAACTGCACGAGCGGCCACGAAGCGCTGGAAGATAATTAAATTTGAAGGGCATTATCACGGTTGGTTCGATAATGTTTATTGGAGCGTTGCGCCCGATGTCGCACAAGCAGGAGATCCATTATCTCCAGTTGCGCTACCAGGAACACAGGGCCAGGAGACTGGTGAGAACCTGATTGTTTTGCCGTGGAATAACATTGATGTCATAGAAGAACAGCTTAAGCGTGGTGATGTAGCCGGAATTATTATGGAGCCAATCATGTTTAACTCCGGTGGCGTTCTACCTCTACCAGGATACTTGGAACGAGTTCGCGAACTATGTACTCAATATGGCACCGTATTAATTTTTGATGAAGTAATCACGGGCTTTAGGGTCTCTGCCGGAGGAGCACAAGTGCGTTTGGGAGTCACACCCGACTTAACGATTCTTGGAAAAGCTTTAGCAAATGGTTTTGCAGTAGCTGCCATTGTTGGAAAACGAGAGTTCATGGACCTAATCGGAGATGGTGCGGTTATGCATGGCGGAACGTATAACACCCAATCTGTATCTATGGCAGCCACGGTAGCAACTTTAGAAATTATCAAAAGCGGTGAGCCATATCAAAGTATTGAAGAGTCTGGTGGAGCACTGATGGAAGGCCTTCGAAAGGAGTTTTCAAATGCGGGTGTTGATCATGAATTGATTGGCTATCCAAATGTTTTCCATGTCCGCTTCGACCTGCATGGACCTACAGAGTACCGATCTGCTCTTAAGGCAAATCGCGATCGATATGCGAATTTTGCTTTTGAGCTTCTCACCAAGGGCGTTCGAATTTTGCCACGAGGGACTTGGTTTCTATCCTCCGCACATAAAAACACGGATATCGATAAGACCTTAAGTGCTGTTCGCGATGTCCTAAGAGCTGGCATTTAGAGAGGTATTGGGATATGAGTCAAGTCAAAGGTAAGAGAGTGGCTGTAGCTGGAATTACCTTTGAAAGCAATAGTTTTTCACCTGGTTTATCAGAGCTCGATGCATTTGAACGGTATCTAATAGCCGAGGGAGAAAAAGTTTTACATGCAGGGCTTGGCAAAGATGAAATTGCGGGAGCGGCAGTAGTTGCCAAAGAGAACGGAATCGAATTGGTCCCTGTTTTTGCTGCCGATGGAGGATGCGGACCGACTGTAAGTGATGCAACATATTTTTACCTCAAAGAAAAACTCTTTACTGCTTTAGCTAAAACATTAGATTCTATCGATGGAGTGTATTTGAGACTTCATGGAGCAATGACGACGGAAACGGTTGAAGATGTCGAAGGTGATTTAATTCAAACACTCCGAGCGATGGTGAGTCCCGATTTTCCGATTGCAGTTAGCTGCGATCTCCACGCGCACTTCACTAAGAAGATGGCAGAAGGAACCTCCCTTATTGCTGGATATCAAACCTGTCCTCACATTGATATCTATGAAACAGGAGCGAGAGCTATGCGCCTTATGGTTGCAGCTTTAGGAAATCCCAAACCTCCTGTCCTTAGCTATCGGAAAGTTAAATTGATGGCATCTGCTGAAGGCCACGACACAACATTTGGGCCAATGCGAGAGGTCTTAGATCGACTCCATGAGATCGAAAAACTACCCGGGGTTCTAGATGCAACGGTTTACTGCACGCAGCCTTGGCTGGACGTTGAAGAGTTGGGTTGGTCGGCCTTAGTTGTTACCGATAACGATCCACAACAGGGTCAAGTTTTGGCAGATGAGTTAGCTCAAATGATGTGGGACCGCCGGGAAAGAGTGCTCTTTACCAAAGAGAAAGTAAGCGATGCCGTCGATGAGGTTCGAGCCAGTGAACCTAGCCAACGTCCATACATTTTAGCTGATGGCAGCGACAGTACTTCAGCGGGAAGTACGGGTGACAGTAATTACCTACTTACTTATTTGTTGGAGAATCCTATAGATGACGTCGTATATATCACGATTACAGATGCCGATGTTGCCTCTAAGTGTTTCGCAGCTAAAGTTGGAGGAAACGTATCAGCTGAGATTGGTGGCACGTTATCGCCTAGGTTTTTTACGTCAGTAAAAGTAACCGGTACTGTTGTCACTCTATGTGATGGTGTATATCAATCGAAATATCCATCAAAGATTTTTAACGCCGGACCAACAGCAGTTCTAAAAGTTGGAAATATTTACATTGTTATAACTTCGAAGCCAGCATTTATGTTAGATTACCAATTGTATTTGCGTGTTGGTCTTGATTTTACAACTGCAAAAGTGGTGCAGGTAAAATCTGCAGGTGGTTATAGGGCCTATTACGAGCCACTGGCCTTCAAGTGCATAGATATTGCTACACCGGGTCCCTCTGATAGTCGACTTCCAAAATTACCGTTTACGAAACCCAGACGACCTTTATGGCCTTTTGACCGCGAAATTAGTGACCCATGGTATTAATTTCGGGTGCTTCGCCGATCATCTTTAATCTTGAAGAGATGAAGAGAGAGATGAAAGAGGCACTTGCCCGTGGCAGCCATCCCAATGGCCGTTTTTTAAATGGGAGGATAGTGGTTGTATTAGCAACACCAGATAATGGCACGTCACATGATGTTGCAATTGGACTTAGTGCAATACCCCCAGGGTTAAGTACTGAAGAACACTCTCACCCTGCAGAGGAGATCGCCACGGTCTTAGCAGGAACTGGAACTATTTATATTGATGACGTTGCTTTTGAAGTGGGTCCCGGATCGGTGATTTATACACCGCCTAATGCGCGCCACAGAACTGAAGTAACGGGCGATGAGATTTATTTATCATGGTGGATGTATTCACCGGCCGGCAGTGAATCGCGGTGGTTGCCTTCGAGAGGATTTGAAGAACCAATCTCCAAGGATTGACGTGTAGCAATGACTGCATGGTTTAGTCCGCATTGTGAAAAAACTTTATGATGCCAATGCTGGAATATTGTCTAACTATATTCAGCACAAAGATTTACGGGTACCATCGCCATCTTGAATGAGTGTAAAAATATTGAAAGGGTGTCATGTCGGTATTGAGATTTCGACAGGCAATTTCCACCGCACTTGCTGATGAGATGCGCGCAGATCCATCCGTAATGGTCATTGGTGAAGATGTTGCAGCTGCTGAAGGCCCTTTTAAAACTTCTGAAGGTTTGCTAAAGGAGTTTGGGCCGTTGCGCGTGCGTGATACGCCTATCTCTGAAATGGCATTCACAGGTGCAGCAGTTGGGGCAGCAATCATGGGAATGAAGCCAGTTGTTGAGATTATGTTTATGGAATTTCTTGGTGTCGCCTTGGATCAATTAGTGACAGAAGCGGCAAAGATGCGTTACTTAAGTAATGGTACGCTCTCCGTTCCAATGGTTGTCCGCGCATCGTGCGGGGCAGGAGTTGGCTTTGGAAGCCAACATTCACAAACTCTTGTTAATTGGGTAGCAGCAACTCCTGGATTGAAAGTCGTTTGTCCCAGTGATTCACAATCTGCCTACAGTTTGATACGAGCGGCGATTCAGGACCCCGATCCAGTCATGGTCTTGGAGCCTCGAGCTCTTTATGCCGAACGCGGCGAAGTAGACACGGGAGTAAAGATTGCAATTGGAGCTGCACGAACCTTACGACGGGGCAGTGACATCACTATCGTCTCACTTGGTCAGATGGTCAATATATGTCGCAGCGCCATTGAAGCATCTGGGATCGATGCTGAGTTAATAGATTTGGCAACTATTGTTCCGTGGGATCGTGAAGCAGTTCTCGAATCTGTCAAAAAAACCGGTCGATTAGTAGTTGTTGAAGAGGCGCCAGAGAGTGGTGGTTGGGGCTCTGAAATTGTTGCGACGGTAACAGCAACGCTCTTTAATCAACTCAAAGGGGCACCTTTTCGTATAACAACTCCCGATGTACCAGTTCCATTTAATGGCACATTAGAAGCCCGCTTTATTCTAACGGCTGAGGACATTGCTCGACAGCTGACACATGCGCTTAAAACCGGTGAAAAACCCAAATCCTGGTGGAGTTTGGAGGGTTTAAATTAGTGAAGACTTCAATGCAACGTCGTATAGAAGTACAAGAAAATGAAACTCTTCGCTACGAACGCATGGTTGAGATTCGTGAAGTTGAAGAGCAAATTTTCGAACTCTTTGCATCCGGTGAAGTCCGGGGGACTACGCACCTATGTCAGGGGCAGGAAGCTCTTGCTGTTGGGCTAGCTTCCGTACTTCGACCTACTGATGCAGTTCTTGCAACGTATCGCGGCCATGGGATCGCATTAGCACTTGGCTTAACTCCTGAAGTGGTTCTTGGCGAGGTTATGGGTAAGGCAATTGGTTGTTGCGGAGGTGTCGGAGGCTCAATGCACATGTGTGACATGAACCTTGGTCTTCTTCCAACTTCAACAATTGTTGGTGCGGGAATACCGATAGCAGCAGGAACTGCTCTCGCGTTCCAAACTCAAGGCGTTGAAAGTGTTGGAGTTTCAGTCTTTGGTGATGGAACAACCAATATTGGTGCATTTCATGAAGGTCTGAATTTAGCTGCGATTTGGAAACTACCCGTTGTCTTTATCTGTGACAACAATGTCTATGGCGAATACAGTCGAATAGAGATAACGACTCCTATACAAGATCTCCATATGCGTGCCGAAAGTTATAAGATGCCGCACTTTGCACTCGATGGCATGGATGTAGAAGCTGTAAGAGTGGGAGTGAGCGAAGCCGTTGATCGCGCGCGAAGCGGAGGCGGGCCAACGCTTATTGAGGCAAAGACTTATCGATTTGCTGGTCATTCGCGCGCAGATCAGGGCCTATACCGACCAGAGGGGGAGCTTGAAGAATGGAGCAAGCGTGATCCGATTAAAGTAACAGGGGAGTCACTGGTAGCTCGTGGTGTCCTAACACCTAAAAAAATCTCCGATATCAAGGGCGATATGAAGCGAAGCATTCAAAAGGTCATCGCAACCTGCAAGGCGGCACCTGAACCCACATTGGCCGCTATGTTTGAAAATATTTGGACACCTCCAAAGGCATCCTGCAAATGAAACAGACCATAAAGATGCCCCGTGTCGGTGAGACTGTTGATGAGGTATATCTAGTGTCGTGGAATAAGTCTGTGGGCGATGACATAACAATTGGCGAATCGCTTATGGAAGTTGAGACCGATAAGGCTACGGTAGACGTTCCTTCGCCAATTTCAGGCAGGATCGTCGAGTTACTTTTTAAAGAGGGCGATGAAATCTCAACTGGTTCGAATATCGTCATTTGTGAAAGTTAGTATCGTTCAAATTACACTTACAACAGAAGGAGAAGTTAATGGAGAAAGTCGGCCGTGTTGATGGGAATCGTCAGTGGGCACCCATTGTTGGATACTCTCGTGCTATCCGAAGAGATAATCTAATTACAGTAAGTGGAACAAGTTCGACAACCCTTGATGGACGAGTCATGCATCCTCATGATGCTTATGGACAACTGAAATATATTCTTAATGAAGTCAAGGGCGCTATTGAAGAGTTGGGTGCAACATTTGAAGACACGATGAGCACTCGGGTTTTTCTCACGAATATCGAAGATTGGCCAGCGGTTGCAAAAGCACACCATGAAGTATTCGGATCTATTCTTCCTGCAGCGACATTCTTGGAAGTTAGCAAATTAATGTTGCCAGAGCTCTGTGTCGAATTTGAGGCGACCCTCTGGGTTTCCTAATGAGCGATGCAAATGGTGGGCATTCAGTGGTAATTATCGCAGGCGCAGGTAGTGGGATAGGTCTTGCCACTACCCGAAGACTCCTAACTGAATGGCCAGATGTAAGGATTATTGGCGCTGATTTACAGATAGGCGAGTTAAAAGATGTACAAGTCCAATTTGGTAAAGATCGGTTTTTATTTTGCGAAGCCGATATTTCATCAACTTTAGGTGCGACAGAGGTTGTGGAGACAGCCGCACGTTGGTCTCGAAAGCTATCTGGTTTAGTTGTTTGCGCGGGCAACAGTACAAATCATTCGAGTTTGGAAATGACTCCTGAGGAGTGGAGAGAAGTCCTCGATTGTCATCTGGATGGACATTTTTATATGAATCAGGCCTTTGCCAGATATTTGGTGAGTAAAGGACACGGGGGAGCGATAGTCAATTTCTCTTCCGTTGCGCATCATTTTGCTTGGCCACGAAGGCTTCCATATGCAGTTGCAAAAGCAGGTATCAATGCTTTGACACGAACTCTAGCCGTCGAATGGGCTGAATATGGAATACGTGTAAATGCAATCGCCCCTGGATATGTGAATACCCCCCTTATAGCTAATGCTCAGGCGGCAGGGTTTTTGGATCCTTCCTTGGTTGATATGCATGCGATGAAAAGATTTGCCGATCCGGATGAGATTGCTTCGGGAGTAAAATTTTTACTCTCTGATGATGCCAGTTTTATCACTGGCGAGATTCTCATGATTGACGGTGGATTTTCTGTTAAGAAAATCCCTTGGAATAATAATTAGGATGTTGTAGTCGAATAGTTGGGCAGAAAATCAGAGCGAAGTGGTAATAATGGTGGCATCTGTGCGGTCAAAAACCTGAGGGAGTAAGTGAGTTCCGATTCCAGGGGCGGTCGGAGGAAGAATGTGACCATTTACAATCTCTACGCTGTGAGGAACTAATTCCGAGTACCACGTACGTATATATGCACGTACTGACTCCTGATAAATCGCATTAGGCGCACTCAGTGCAAGATGCAACCCAGCCATCAGAGTAAATGGGCCCGTGCAATCGTGCATGGCAACGGGTAGTCCAAAGCTTTCAGCAAGAGTTGTGATCTTGCGCGACTCTGTGATTCCACCAACCCACGTTGGATCGATCATGATGATGTCAGCAGCTCGACGCTCCATGAGTTGTCGATATTGGTATTTTGAGACCAGCATCTCGCTGGCTAGAATTGGAATCGTTGTCGATTTTTTTAGTTCAGCGATCGCATCGATATCGTGCGCTAAAACGAAGTCTTCAAGCCATGCGATCTGATAAGGCTCTAGGGCGCGAGCAATTTTTTTTGCAGTTGCCAGATCCCAATAGCCGTGCCCCTCAATCATGATGTCAATTTTATTTCCGACAGCGGCACGGATTCGACGAATAGGTTCTAACCCTTCTTCGATCTCTGCAGCAGAGATGTATTGTCCGGAACCTCGCAGACTGTATCGATCGAAGGGCCATATCTTCATAGCCGTATAACCTTCTGAGAGTAAATCCTCTGCTAAGCGCTCTGGTTCGTTAACTGCAGCCCATAAATCATCAAGAGGATCTGGTCCATCTCCTTCCCTTGATCCCAAGCGTCCATACATTGGGCCGCCGCAAGTGTTGTATGTGGGAATACTTTCGTGTGCAAGACCACCTAAAAATTGATAGATGGGTACTCCCAAAGCCTGACCGAGAATGTCCCAAAGCGCACAATCGAGTGCAGATAATGCGCGCACCTCAACGCCGCCAGTTCCACCCCAACGAGCAGAGTTATGCGCGTACAGCGTGTGCCAATGACGTTCAATGTGGAGCGGGTCTTTACCTAGAAGGAGTGGGGCGGCCCATTGGTGGATGTATCCGCGGATCGCATCGGTTGCATAGTAAGTGTCGCTAGCTCCAATAAACCCTTCGTCCGTGTGCACTTGCACAAAGATGAGGTATGGAAAGCTTTCAACTTGAATCGTGTCAATCTTGGTGATCTTCACTTACTTACCTCCAGGTATCGAACTTACGTTTTCGTTTGGCTTCATTGCGCTAACGATTTGGAGAGATCATCCCAGGCATTCCTAAGTTCGGTAGCAGCTAACTCAACTGCTTGGCGACCAGCTTTCAACTCTTTTGGAACAGCCATAAATCCATGGATCATGCCGGGAAAGCGTCGGGACAATGTGCGAACACCTGCAGCGCGTAATCTAAAACCATACATCTCACCGTCATCACGTACAGGATCTCCACCAGCAGTGATAATCAAAGCTCTAGGTAGTCCCTGCAAGTCAACGGCTTCGCCTGGACAGGCATATGGATCCAGACTAGACACCTCTCCCAAGTAATTGTTCCAAAACCAAATGCAGTCGGCGCGCGTTAACCATTTATCTGTGGCATTTTCATAATAGGAAAGAGTTTCGAAATATGCACGGAGAGCGGGGTAGATCAATAATTGGAAGGCTATGTGCGGGCCACCATCATCACGTATACGCAGACACACAGCCGCTGAAAGTTGACCACCAGCGCTGTCGCCTCCGACTGCAAGTAGTCGCGGATCTCCGCCAAATGATTCTGCGTTTTCTACAACCCAGGCAATCGCAGCGAGTGAATCATCTAAACCAGCAGGATGAGGATTCTCTGGGGCCAGGCGATAGTCAACTGAAACAACAATACAATCTGTTGTTAGTGCAAGTCGTCGACATAATTCATCATGAGAGTCGAGATTGCCAAGAGTCCAACCACCTCCATGCAAATAAATTAAAATGGGCATCAACTTGGAATCACTTGGTGTATACTTTCGAATTTTGATTAGCCCTGCCGGACTCGGGATGGATAAATCATTTACTGCAAACATTGGAGTGGGCTCTTGCGCAAAGATTCGAACTCGTTCCTGATAGACCTTACGACCCTCGACTGGCGTGAGAGTGTGCCATTCTGGTATTCCAGCAAGTTTGACTGCCTGAAGAATTTCGATCGCTTCTTGATCAAGAATCACATTTAAGTTCAAGTCACTCTTTTGCAAAGCAGTGCTCCCTTATTTCCATTAGAGAATCTAATGTGTGAATATGCTGTTATCGCCCAGTAGGCTATCTTTCATACCACAGGAGTTCAACTGCATATATTCGCTAAAATCACGATTTTCCGCATTCCGAAAACACCATAGATTCACTTGAACCTCAGTGTCACTGAACTTTAGAGGTCTGATTCTAAATTATCTCAACATCAAGATTAAAAGAAATTTTTTCGTTAACAGGGATGAACGTTGACCTTCCAGAGTTTGAAGCCCCAGCCAATGCCTCATTAGGGTGACAAGAGGCAGGTTCGAGTCCGGTAATTTCTGCACGTCCATAAAATGGGAAACCAGGCGAAAATCTCTCCTGCCAGAACCAGAGGTATGGAAATCTCTCTACGTCCCACTTCAAGCGAGCTCCAATACCTCTCTGCTCATCAAATATTGACACCCAGCCCTCATTACCGTCAAGCAAGAAAGCCAAACGCACGAATTTATCTTTTATTGGAATTCGCAAATCTGGCCGATCAATCCCAGATTCCTTCCAGATCATCGCTCCTACCCCATCTTCCTCATATTCGTTTGGGAAAATCCAACTGCTATTTTCAGGTGCCGATACCTCGCTAGTTGCTGAACCCTGAAAAGCGACATGCTCCACCATTACGATCTCTTGTGAAACCTGACTGATGTTGGCTATCTCTGTCTCACAGTGAAGAATAGATTTCGTTGGATTGAGTGAGAGAGATCTCTTGAGGTGTAGTGAATTAAATATATTTAATTCCATAATTAGTAACTCCTTAGTTCTGGTGGTTACCTCCCATGGCAAAGTAGAAGATTCCCCGTGGAAAGAGTGACGTTGACCATTTACTACGCATTCACTTCCGGCATTTGGAGTTAAGAATTGCCAACCTCCTCGATAACGTGATATCCAATGTTTATGACTTTCACCTTCGGCATATTCCAGTGGAAGAGGATGTGGTTCCTTCCATTCATACCAAGCCAACACGTTGTTGCTCGGATCGGAATCGCATCCAATGTGGCGAATCGTGCCACCACTTTCAGGATCAACAAGAACGGATATATATTCTGATTCGAGTTTCTCAAGAGTTGCCATAATAATTATTGTAATTCATTACTTTTTCCACTATGCGGAATATAAGTATTACACTTATGCAGAGTGGCGTTCACGCCTGAGTTGTTGCACAATGCGGAATATCTGCGAAATAATTAGCGATAAAGCCTTCCAGGCGATTAGCAATTGGTGCATGATTCCTTCATCTCGTTTTTCAGGGAAGCGAGAAACTTAGGGGGATATCTACATGGAAGAAATGGAAACAGAGGTCGGAAAATTCGGTCGTCGTAATTTATTGAAAGCTGTAGCTGTTGGCGGAGTTGCGGTAGTCGCAGGCTCAACATTTCTCGCAGCTTGTTCAACATCGAAAACAGATGATGCAGCAGGCGGAGATGCAGCAGGCGGAGATGCAGCAGCGGGTGGACCAAACAATAAAGCAAAGCTCTCAGAGTTTGCAGCCTATGATCCAGCAGCAGCAGCAGGAAGTGCTCCATCAGATCTACCAAAAAGCGTTGCATACTTCACACCAGTAGCCAACGAGTACTACAAGCAAATCAGTGACAATATTTCAAAAGCATGTAAAGCTCGTGGACTTGATTATCAATTCGTAGTTTCAGAAACCGACCCAGTCAAGGGTGTTGACCAGATTTCACAAGCACTTCAAAAGGGTGTTGGTGGAGTTATTGTGCAGCCAGATGATGCTAAGGGACAGGCAGTTGTTTTGCAGAAAGCAATTGATGCAGGTGTTCACGTGACATTCTTTGTTACACCTCCTGCCACTGCACAAACAATGGCTGATCAATACGCATTGGGTTATGACCAAGGTAAGGGCGCGGTCGAATGGATTAATGCAAACATGGGCGGAAAAGCCAAGGTTTGTAACTTCATCTTAGATCACATCGAAGCACTCATTCCACGTCGCCTCGGAACAGAAGCTGCCCTTAAAGAGGGTGGTCCTGGCATCGAGCTAGTTGAATCTCTAGAGCTAGTTGATATCAACCAGGATGAGGGCTTTAAGTTTGCAAGCACTTTGCTTCAGAAGAATCCAGATATCAATGTTTGGATTGGACCTGATGACACTGTTCTTGGAGTTAATGCTTACCTCAAATCTAAGGGCAAGAAGACAGCCACAGATAAGATTTATGCATCTGGCTTAAATGGTT
>BJFZ01000036.1 GCA_014190175.1 Actinomycetes bacterium
AGGTCGACCATTAAATTGAGCGGCGCCCAAAACTATCGCTACATCTGATTTGCTTTCACTTGGATGCGTTCCACTCCACCAAACTCTGCCAACTACCAAAGTCGGAATAGCAACGACAATAATTACTATTAATGAAATTATTTGAAAAATTATTTTAAAAGGGTTCATCCTCCAGAAACCAGATCTTCAACTTCTATGTGTGCATACTCATCTGGATCATCTAGCCACTTATCCGGCAATACAATTGTTCTAATTGATGATGATCTTCCGCGTGGTTGTTCACCTAATGCAACTGGATAAGGTTGTTGCTCAATCTCTCCAAGTAAATTTCGTAACTGTTCAATATTTTCAATCATGGCCAGGGAGGCACGAATCTCTCCACCAACTCGAAATCCTTTTAAATACCAAGCCATGTGTTTACGCAAATCTCTTGCGGCACGAAACTCATCTTCAAAATAATCTCCAAGTAATTCACCATGGCGCACCATAATTTGGGCGACTTCACGCAACGTAGGTTGCTGTGGAATCTCGCGCCCTTCAAATGCAGCAACTAACTCTGCAAATAACCACGGCCTTCCCAAACATCCGCGACCAACTACAACACCATGGCAACCGCTTTGTTCAACCATATTTAATGCATCTGCACCTGACCAAATATCACCATTACCTAAAACCGGTGTCCCATATGGCGCAAGGTGCTCAACAAGTCTTCCAACCGCATCCCATTGTGCTTTTCCGGAGTACATCTGTGCTGCAGTTCGCGCATGCAGAGCCACCCAACTTACGCCAAGTTTTGCTGCACTCTCCCCTGCTTCTAAATATGTAATGTGATCACTATCGATACCAATACGCATTTTTACTGTTACTGGAATACCAAATGGTTTTGCTGATTTCACAACTGATTCCACAATTGCCGAAAACAATTTACGTTTGAAAGGTAGCGCTGCCCCTCCTCCTTTGCGAGTAACTTTTGGTACAGGGCATCCAAAATTTAAATCAATATGATCAGCTAAATTCTCACGTCCCAACATAGTTACGGCCTGGCCCACGACTATTGGATCAACTGCATATAACTGAACCGACCTAGGAAATTCACCTTTGCCTGGAGTGATCATCCGTAAAGTTTCTGGATGGCGCTCAACAAGAGCACGTGCTGTCACCATCTCTGAAACAAAGAGTCCAGCACCTTGTTCTCGACAAAGCAATCTAAAAGCGGCATTGGTAATTCCAGCCATTGGAGCTAAAACAACTGGGGGGTCAATTTGAATCTCCCCAGTTGGGATTTGAAGTTTAAGCGGCTTTAACAGCCGAGCAGGCGTGGAGCTAACCATGTTTCCACTTGATCTATAGAGATGCGGACTTGTTCCATCGAATCGCGTTCACGAATTGTTACTGCGTTGTCTTCAAGAGATTCAAAATCAACTGTGATGCAATATGGAGTTCCAATTTCATCTTGACGACGATAGCGGCGACCAATAGCACCCGAATCATCAAAATCAATACTCCAATTTTTGCGCAATTGCGCCGCAAGATCACGAGCCTTAGGTGACAAATCCGTGTTTCGCGATAACGGCAATACTGCAGCCTTAATTGGGGCCAAGCGATGATCAAGACGTAATACAACCCGCTTTTCCATCTCACCTTTTGCATTAGGTGCTTCATCCTCAGTGTAAGCATCCATCAAGAAAGTAAGTGCGCAGCGATCAACTCCAGCCGCTGGTTCAATTACAAATGGAGTCCAATGCTCATTTTTTTCTTGGTCAAAGTAAGAGAGATCTTTTCCAGAAGCAGCGGAGTGCGCTTTCAAATCAAAATCAGTTCGGTTAGCGATTCCTTCGAGTTCGCCCCATTCAGTCCCAGCAAATTCAAATTTGTATTCAATATCTGCAGTCCGTTTTGAGTAATGCGAAAGTTTCTCTTTTGGATGATCATAAATTCGCAGGCGATCTGGATTTATACCTAAATCTTTGTACCAAGCTAATCTGGTATCAATCCAATATTGGTGCCAATCCTCGTCAGTGCCTGGAACTACAAAAAATTCCATCTCCATTTGTTCAAACTCTCGAGTACGGAAAATAAAGTTTCCTGGAGTAATTTCATTTCGGAAAGATTTTCCAATCTGTCCGATTCCAAATGGTGGTTTTTTGCGAGACGTAGTCATTACTTGATCAAAATTTATAAAAATTCCTTGCGCTGTCTCAGGACGCAAATATGCCAAACCAGATTCATCTTCGACTGGTCCTAAATAAGTTTTTAGTAATCCTGAAAATTGTTTTGGTGTTGTGAATTGGCCCTTGTTGCCGCAAGCTGGGCAATTAATATCAGCCAAAGATT
The DNA here is from genome assembly GCA_014190175.1 of Actinomycetes bacterium. The sequence continues at coordinate 2,335 of BJFZ01000036.1, forward strand.
CTGGCACCTTCTTATGCTTCGCTTCATACGCTTCTTCCAAATGATCAGCACGGTAACGTTTATGGCAAGCGGTGCACTCCGTTAATGGGTCTGAGAAAGTTGCAACGTGTCCAGATGCTTCCCAAACTTCACGCGCCAAAATTACGCAGGAATCAATTCCGACAATATCCTCGCGGCCCATGACCATGTATTTCCACCACTGGCGCTTTACATTGTTTTTTAGCTCGACACCTAATGGGCCGTAATCCCATGAAGCGCGCAATCCTCCATAGATTTCAGAGGATGGATAAACAAATCCCCGGCGCTTGGCCAGGCTGACAATAGTTTCTAAACGATCGGCCATTTTGGTAGAACTCCTTCATCCGGCTGGCTGTCGGCGAATATTTGGATTACTCCGGAAATTCCGGGATCACACCAGGCTGGCGCAATGTGCCAATTCTACCTTCACGCGGGCTGATTCTGGTTAATCTCGCAAAAATCTGCCTTCTCAACTGTTGGTAGGGTCTGCGTTATGGATGGGGCAAATTTAGCAATCGGATTGGCCGCACTTACTGCAATTGCTACTACCGCAGGCGGAACGTTGGCAATTCGTTCGCGCGACCACTTGCACTTAATTCTTGGATTATCAGCTGGTTTGCTACTTGGTTTAGTTGCATTTGATCTGTTGCCTGAAGTTTTCGAATTAAATGAAAATACTTTTGGAAATGTCCCGGTTGTTTCACTGGCGTTTGTAGCTGGATTTTTAGCTTTGCATATTGCTGAAAAAATATTCGGTTCACATGAACCAGCGGAATCTCATTACGGTCATGCTCATGATCACTCAGTGAATATCGCCGGCACTCTCGGGGCAATTGCCATGGGAGGGCATGTATTTCTTGATGGTGTAGCACTTGGATTGGCTTTCAAAGTTAGTAATTCTTTGGGCGCTGCGGTATTTATCGCAATTTTGTTCCATGCATTTAGCGATGGATTAAATACAGTTTCATTATTAATCAAGAGTGGACATTGGACAAAAAGAGCAATTTTACTTTTGGGACTTGACGCGGTTATGCGAATCAGTGGAGCAGCGTTAGGTAGTTATGTGATTATCAGTGATCCAACTCTTGCAATCTATCTAGCAATGTTTGCTGGCTTTGTAATTTACTTAGCAACTTCACATATTTTGCCAGAAGCCCATTCTCGCCATCCATCACGCTTAACCATATTCGCAACAATTCTTGGAGTCTTGGCAATGTGGCTAATCGTCGGAAATATTTGAATCAAATAAATTATTTAGCGTTACCAAATCTTCGATCTCGCTTAGCGTAAATCTCTATCGAATTCCAAAGTGTCCGTCGATCAACATCGGGCCAAAGTACATCTAAAAATACCAATTCTGCGTAAGCACTTTGCCACAACATAAAATTACTGATTCTTTCCTCTCCTGAAGAGCGCAAGAAAAGATCTACATCTGTTGGAACATCTAAATACTTTGTCAGCGTTTTCTCATTTACTTTATCTGCATCTATTTTCTTATTCTTAATATCTTTTCCCAATTCAATTGCTGCATCAATAATTTCTGCTCTTCCACCGTAATTGACACACATATTTAAGGTCAATACTTTATTTTTTGCAGTGAGTTTTTCAGCTCTCTCTAACTCATCGATTACGCTTTTCCATAATTTACGATCACGCCCAGCCCATCGAACTCGAACACCTAATTCATGCATGTCATCAAGTCGGCGACGGATTACATCTCGATTAAATCCCATTAAGAACTTAACTTCTTCGGGTGAGCGTTTCCAGTTTTCAGTTGAAAATGCAAAGGCGCTAATTTCTTTAACGCCAATTTCTATTGCACCTTCTACTAAATCAAAAAGTGCGGCTTCTCCAGCTTCATGGCCAGCAGTTCTTGGTAACCCTCTTTGTTTAGCCCATCTTCCATTTCCGTCCATCACAACTGCAACATGATTCGGAATTAAGTTTTTTAAAAGTTTTGGAGGTTTAGCACCGCTTGGATGTGGCGTTGGTTTTCTCATGCTCGTTCCACCAACGGAAGAGAACGCAGCGAGCGCTCTAAGTGGTACTGCAAATATGCAGCGATAACTCCGCTTGCTTCTCTTCTGCTTTTGGGATCACTGCTTTCGGCAACATCCCATTGACCAGATAGCAGTGCGCCCATCAATTCAAGAGTTGGTGCAGTGACCGTTGCAGCACCTGATGTTCGGCAATTTGGACAAATACTTCCACCGCCTGACAGTGAGAAGAAACGATGTGGGCCAGCAGCTTCACACACCGAGCAATCTTCTAGTGAAGGCGCGTAGCCGCCGACCGATAGTGAGCGAAGTAAAAACGCATCAAGGATTAACGATGGTTCATGCTCATTGTTTGAAAGCGAACGCAGTGCTCCGATTACCAACAAAAATTGTTGTAAAGATGGTTCGTGCTCATTCAATGTAAATCTCTCTGCTGTTTCTAAAATTGCTGAGGCTATAGTCCACTTTTGATAATCGGCTGAGAGGACATCTCCAAAATTTTCGCGGGAAGAAACTTCCGTGACAATGTCAAAAGTTTTTCCAGTGTATAACTGGATATCTAAGTAACTTCCGGGTTCAAGGCGTGCGCCAAATTTGGATTTCGTGCGCCGGACTCCCTTAGCCACAGCTCGAATCCGACCACTCTCCCGGGTCAACAAGGTAATGATGCGATCGGCTTCACCAAGACGTTGCGTGCGAATTACGACCGCTTCATCTCGGTAAAGACCCATAAGCAGAACGGTAGTACCTCTGAGTGAGAACTACCTGATTGCGCGGTTGATGGCAGAAACTATTGCCTTCAGTGAAGCGGTAGTCGTATTCGGATCAATTCCGACACCCCAAAAAGTTTGGTCATCGATAGTGCACTCAAGGTATGCCGCGGCACTGGCGTCGCCACCTGCTGAAAGTGCGTGCTCGTAATAATCCAGCACCTGCACGGAGACGCCATGGCTTGCTATCGCATTGCAAAATGCCGCAATAGGGCCATTTCCAGTTCCATTTAAAGTATGGCTAGCGCCGCGATCAGTAATTTCAGCAACAAGTTTTACATCTTCGCCCAAAGTTGAGCTTTGTGAAAGTCCGCGAAGTCTGAATCGACCCCAAGGGGCGCTCTCCGTTGGCAAATACTCATCTTCGAAAATCCCCCACATCTGCTCAGCGGTCACTTCGCCACCTTCGCTATCGGTTTTAGCTTGAACAACTTGGCTAAATTCAATTTGTAGTCGGCGTGGAAGATCAAGGGAATGTTCATTTTTCATTATGTAAGCCACTCCACCTTTTCCGGATTGGCTGTTAACGCGAATTACTGCTTCATAACTGCGCCCAATATCTTTTGGATCTATTGGAAGGTACGGAACAGCCCATAACATTTGATCAATTGTTTTTCCGGCAGATTTAGCATCTCGTTCTAAATGCTCGAAACCTTTTTTAATTGCATCTTGATGCGAACCAGAGAAAGCGGTGAAAACTAAATCACCACCATATGGATGCCGTTCTGGCACCCGTAATTGATTTGCATACTCAACAATGCGGCGAACTTCGGAGATATCTGAAAAATTAATATGCGGATCAATTCCTTGGCTCAATAAGTTAATCCCGAGCGTCACTAAGCAAACATTTCCGGTGCGCTCGCCATTTCCAAATAACGTACCTTCAATTCGATCTGCACCGGCCATGTAACCAAGCTCGGCTGCTGCAACACCTGTTCCGCGATCATTATGTGGGTGCAAACTAAGTACTACCGAATCGCGATAAGCAAGATTTCGATGCATCCACTCAATTGAATCTGCATAAACATTTGGAGTTGCCATTTCTACTGTTGCGGGCAAATTTAAAATTGTTTTCCAAGACGGAGTTGGTCGCCAGATGTCATTAACTGCATCGCAAACTTCTAGCGCATAACTTAACTCGGTACCGGTGTACGACTCAGGGGAATACTCAAAAGAAACTTGAGTTCCTTTAACTGAATCTACCAGCGACAGACAGTACTCAGCAGCATCTGTTGCAATTTTCTTGATGCCATCTTTATCTTGCCCAAATACAACACGACGTTGCAATGTAGAAGTTGAGTTGTAAAGGTGAACAATCGCTTGCTTGGCTCCCTTAATTGATTCAAAAGTGCGATCAATTAAATGTGCTCGCGCCTGTGTAAGAACTTGAATCACTACATCATCTGGGATTAGATCTTCTTCAATAATTTTGCGCACGAAATCAAAATCAGTCTGACTTGCACTTGGAAAACCAACTTCAATCTCTTTGTAACCCATCTGCACCAAAAGTTTAAACATCGCTAATTTGCGCGGCGGATCCATTGGATCAATCAATGCTTGGTTTCCATCGCGAAGATCTACAGAGCACCATTTAGGTGCTGCAGTGATTGTCTTTGCTGGCCAAGTGCGATCTGCTAAATCAATTGGCGTGAAGGGCTGATAACGATGAATCGGTGAATTACTTTTTACTTGTTTTGGAAAATTCATTTTATCTGGGCTCCTTTTAATTCGCGGCTAATGTTTTATGGATTAACCGGCACGTCAACAACCCGTGACAGGGAGACCGGTTACTTGGCCCCGCCACGGCAGGCAAGGAGGAGTGCGCTGCGACGTGTCATGACATAAGGGTAAGGCAGGGGCTAGAGAAGTGGCAAATAACGATCAAGTTCATAAACGCTGACCTCGCGTTGGTACTCAGCCCACTCTGCACGCTTATTTCGAAGTACATACTCAAAAACATGCTCGCCCAAGGTTTCGCGCACTAGCTCGCTCTGCGCCATTGCATCAATTGCGCCATTTAAATCACGCGGAAGTGAAGCCAGTCCGGCAGCAGCTACCTCTTCGGCGGAAGTTAAATCGATTCCGGCTGGATCTTGTAATTGATATTTTCCTTCAATTCCTTTCAAGCCAGCCGCCAAAATTACTGCGAATGCTAAATATGGATTACACGCTGAATCCGGTGATCTCAATTCGATTCGAGTGGAGTTTGATTTGTTTGGCTTGTACATCGGAATCCGAACTAACGAACTGCGATTGTTGTATCCCCATGAGATATGGGACGGGGCTTCTCCGCCACCATGTAATCTCTTATAAGAGTTAACCCACTGATTTGTAATTGCAGAATATTCAGGGGCATGTTTCAAAAGTCCAGCAATAAATGATCTTCCTTCTTGCGAAAGTTGGAGTGGTGCGCCTTCTTCATAAAAAACATTGCGCTCCCCCTCAAATAGTGAAAGGTGCGTGTGCATTCCAGAACCGGGATGATCAGTAAATGGTTTTGGCATAAATGATGCGTAGAAACCTTGGTCTAAAGCAACTTCCTTGACAACCAATCTAAAAGTCATGATGTTATCTGCAGTGCTTAGCGCATCGGCATAACGCAAATCTATTTCTTGCTGTCCGGGTGCACCCTCATGATGACTGAACTCAACGCTAATTCCCATTGCTTCAAGAACTGTAATTGCTTGGCGTCTGAAATCATTTCCAACAACACTTGGCGTGTGATCAAAATATCCAGCAGAATCAACAGGTTGAGGTGTTTCACCTTTTTTAGGCTCTTCTTTAAATAGGAAAAACTCAATCTCTGGATGTGTATAAAAACTGTAACCCATCTTTGCTGCTCGATTTAACGTTCTCTTCAATACATTACGAGGATCTGCAGGGGACGGCGCTCCATCAGGCATGATGATGTCGCAAAACATGCGAGCCGCACCCGGTGCTTCAGTGCGCCACGGCAAAATTGTAAAAGTACTTGGATCTGGCATCACCAACATGTCAGATTCTTGACCACGCGCAAAACCTTGAATTGCTGAACCATCAAAACCAATGCCTTCATCAAATGCATTTTCTAATTCAGCGGGAGCAACTGCAACAGATTTTAGGAATCCAAGCACATCGGTAAACCAAAGTCTGACAAAACGAATTCCACGCTCTTCAAGTGTTCGAAGAACAAACTCTTTTTGGCGCGCATTTTGCGTTTCGGGGCTATTGCTTGATTGGCTCATCCCTTAATCCTGCCTCGTGTGCGTTTCGGCTGTGTTAACAAAATTACTACTCAAGATTGCTCTTACCCAGGCTATTTGGGCTATTTAGCTTGCCTGCCCCAGGCCGAGATGATCGGCAAACGTCGATCTTTACCAAATGCTCGGGTGCTGATCTTGGTACCAGGTGGATATTGGCGACGTTTGTACTCGGCAGCGTCGACTAAGCCGACCACGCGGTTTACAACTGCCGGATCAAATCCAGCCGCGACTATCTCTTGAGCACTCTGATCTTGGGTGACATATCGATTTAAAATTAGGTCAAGAGTTAAGTAATCCCCGAGTGAATCGGTATCTTTTTGATCAGGGCGCAACTCCGCGCTTGGTTCTTTCTTAATAGAACTAATTGGAATCGGCGGAGTTTGTCCATTAGTAATTGCGACTTTATTTCTCCATCGCGCTAACTCCCAAACTAAGGATTTCCAAAGATCTTTTATCGGCGCATACCCTCCGACAGCATCTCCATAAATTGTGGAGTACCCGACTGCAAGTTCGCTCTTATTTCCGGTTGCTAAAACTAAATGTCCTTCTTGATTTGAGATACCCATCAAAGTCGTGCCGCGAACCCGGGCTTGTAGATTTTCTTCAGCAACTCCAGTGAAGTGCAGCAACTCCAAATAGCTATCCACCATGGTTTGTATTGGCACCACTCTAAAATGAATTCCAGTATTTGTGGCTAGTTCTTGCGCATCACCAAGTGAATGATCAGATGAGTATTTACTAGGTAGGGCAACTCCATGAACTCGATCAGCACCAATTGCATCAACAGCAATTGCAGTTACCAGAGCAGAATCGATTCCACCTGATACTCCAAGAATTACCGATTTGAATTTTCCTTTTTCAACGTAATCACGCAATCCAGTAACTAGTGCGCCCCAGATCTCAGCTTCGCGGTCTAATGAAGGCGCGATACCTGCTGAATTTGGAGGATACGGGGCAAGTATCTGTTCACTTATTACCACATCTGGGACAGATGAATGAGATTTACTCTGCATATCTATCAGCAGTAAGCCTTCAGAAAATTGCGGCGCTCTTGCCATTGTTTCACCACGTTGATTCACCACAACACTATCTCCATCAAAAACCAGTTCATCTTGACCGCCGACCAGATTTACATATGCAACTGGTGCCCCAATTTCGCGGGCTCTGCGTGAAATTAAATTAAGACGTAAATCATCTTTTTCTTTTTCATATGGACTGCCATTTATGACAATCAACGCACCTGGTGTGCGCGCTGCAATCTCGGGCATCAATCCACCGTCTTGCCAAATATCTTCACAAATTGCAAAAGCCAGATCTATTCCATGCACTCGTACAACTAAAGATTTTGCCCCAGGAATGAAATTTCTAAATTCATCAAAAACGCCGTAATTTGGAAGATGGCGTTTGGCATATGTCGCAACTACTTGCGCCTGGTAAATAACGGCGAGCGCATTTTGCGGCGCTCCCACTGGAGTTCCTAGTCGGTCCAAAGCACCATCTATTTGATCTAGATAGCCAACAACAACAACCATCTGTCCAAAACCCAGAATGCTTAACTGTTTTGCTAACTCGGCAACTGCACTTCTACTTGCCAGCCGGAAATCTGAACGCAGCGCCAGATCTTCTACCGGATAACCGGTCACCACCATCTCTGGGAAAACCACGATGTGGGCTCCACCGGAGTGTGCATGCTCAACATATTTCAGAATTAATTCACAATTTCCATCAATAGCCCCCACAGTTGGGTTCACCTGGGCCAGCGCCAGCCGTAATTGAGCAGGCGGGTTAACTGGGGGGCCCGGCTGGACTGATATCTGGCCGGCATCAGCTGAAGCGCTCATAAATACAGCCTACTGTCCATATATATATGGTGCTGATTTGAGGCGGGGATTTTGGCTGTGTGCCAACTGCCCACCGAAGTGAGAGGATTGCAGTTGTTACCTTCAAAACTGACCCAGGGACCCACGTGGCCTTGAGGGGAGAAAAATGGAACCGGTTAACGCGATTTATGGTGGTGCCATTCATAGGCGCATTACGACTTTAGATATCACAAAATCAAAAGGTCAAGGCAAGTGGGCGATGCTCACTTCTTATGAACAACTAACTGCTGAAATATTTGAGCAAGCTGGAATTCCAGTTTTGCTTGTTGGCGATAGCGCCGGCAATAATTTCTTAGGTGGAGAAAATACAATTTCGGTAACAGTGGATGAAATGATTTCACTGGCACGGGCTGTTGTTAGTGCAACAAAACGTGCACTTGTGGTTGCTGATCTTCCATTTGGATCCTTTGAACAATCCTCAGAACAAGCTTTGCAAACTTCTATCCGCTTTTTTAAAGAGGCAGGAGTGCAAGCTGTGAAAATTGAAGGTGGGGCAAAAGTCACCCCGCAAATAAAAGCTTTGATTAAAGCTGGAATTCCAGTCATGGGACATCTTGGATTAACACCACAATCGATTCACACATTAGGTGGCTATCGAGTACAAGGTCGTGGTGAAGACGGCCCCGCCATAATTGCAGATGCAATTGCATTACAAGATGCTGGAGTTTTTGCATTAGTGCTCGAATTAGTCCCAGCAGAATTAGCTGCTGAAATTACCGCCGCTTTAGAAATCCCAACAATTGGAATTGGTGCCGGAAAAGATTGCGATGCCCAAGTCTTAGTGTGGAGTGATCTAATGGGCTTGACGGCAAAGTCCCCGAAATTGGCAAAGGCTTATCGAAACTTACGCGAGGAAATGAGTAATGCAGTCAAAGAGTGGTCGGCGGATGTGGCAAGTGGCGCTTTTCCAGAGGAAGGCCAGAGTTTCCACTAATTCACGCTGCTCTTACCAATTTTGATTTGTATGAAGTTAGAATCAGCGGATGAGTAAAACCAAATCTCGGCTTCCCAAATTGCGGGGGATACGGGGAATACGGGGAATACGGGGAATTGGATTAGATCTGTCTTTGCTTAGAAGAGTCCGCGACTTTCGACTCTTATTTTCATCCGGCCTAGTTTCCGGTCTTGGATCGATGATCACTTATGTCGCACTTCCATACCAAGTAAAAGAGATCACCGGTTCATATGTTGCGGTTGGTTTGATGGGAGCAGCTGAATTAATCCCACTCATCGTCTTTGGTTTATATGGTGGAGTTCTGGCCGACTCAGTTGATCGGCGGAAGTTAATCCTGATTGGTGAATCTTGCGCGTTGGCTCTATCGATTATGTTGCTGATAAATGCGCAATTAGATAACCCCCGCTTGTGGGTGCTTTACGTAGTTGGTGGGGCTTTTGCTGGAGTTAATGGCTTACGTGGCCCGAGCATGGCCGCGGCAATCCCGCGGATTGTTTCGCACGAAGATCTTCCAGCAGCGAGTGCAATTATGGGATTACGGTATCAAATCCCAGTAATAGCTGGACCCGCTCTAGGTGGAATTATCATTTCAATCTGGGGCGTGACTCCGGCATTTTCAATTGATGTGATCTCCTACGCGCTCTCCTTGATACTTTTACTGCAAGTTTCCCGCATTCCGCCTAGTGAAAAAACAACCCCACCATCAATCAGTGCCCTTTTTGAGGGAATCAAATACGCCAGTAGCCGCCAAGATTTGATGGGCACCTACCTTATCGACCTGGCCGCGATGTTTTTTGCGATGCCTACTGCTTTGTTCCCATTTTGGGCTGATCAACTAAATTCTCCGCAATCACTTGGATTCTTGTATTCGGCTGGAACTGTGGGCGCATTGTTAGTAACTCTCACTAGTAAATGGACATTGAAAGTGCATCACCATGGTCGAGCTATTATTTTTGCGGCACTTGTTTGGGGAGTTTCAATCGCACTTGCTGGCATTTTTGACAACGTTTATTGGGTTTTATTGTGTTTAGTTGCTTCGGGGGCAGCCGATCATGTCAGTGTTATTTTTCGCGCAACTATCTGGAACCAAACAATTCCAGATGAGTTGCGTGGCCGACTTGCTGGCATTGAATTACTTTCTTACGCAGTTGGACCAATCGGCGGACAGATGCGCGCCGGTGGAATGGCCGCGGTTACTGGATTGCGCGGGGCAGTAATTGGTGGTGGATTGTTATGCATCGCATCGGTAACCGCATTGAGTACGGTTTTACCAAAATTCCGCAAATATGATGCGCGCACCGACCCATATGCGGTTTCTGAACGGGAAATCCGGGCAGCACGAGCATTATCTGCGTTAAAAATGGAAAAACCTGCTGATGAAAAGTAAGGAAAAGTAAATTTCTGTCCCAAAAAAGCAAAAGAAAAGAAATTTCTGACAGGGCACAAAAAATGCAAAATATTGGTGTGCGACACGGCACAAAATAATTTGCGCAAATGCTGGAACTTATTGCAAAAGAGTGGAACCCTTCTCTTAACAGGTTCGGTGACGGATCGAACCCAGCTGACAGGAGAAGTACGTGGCTGCAGCCAAGAAAACATCAAAGAAGCGCACGACCAAGAAAGCCGCTAAGAAAGCAGCTCCAAAGCGTCGTAAGAAAGCCGCTAAGAAAGCAGCTCCAAAGCGTCGTAAGAAAGCCGCTAAGAAAGCAGCTCCAAAGCGTCGTAAGAAAGCCGCTAAGAAAG
>BJFZ01000037.1 GCA_014190175.1 Actinomycetes bacterium
ACATCAATTGTGAATTTTCCTTCACTATCTTTTGCATAAATTGTTCTAAATGGTCGAGCAACTTCTTGATAATTATTTGAAGAGGCATAATTGGTCGCCCGCAACTGCACTTCACTACCAATTGGCAACATTTTTCTCATCAAACTTGTCGCTTCATCTGCTCCACATTGTGAAATATGATCAGGCTTAGCTGTTTCAGTTGCCTGAATTCCAATCTGCCGGACTTCTAGTACCCCACGACAGGTTTTCACTTCAACTGTATCTCCGTCGGTTACCGCTTGAACGGTTCCAGTCTCCCAAATGCTTTCACCGCCAAATTCAATACCCGGTGGGCATTCAACTGGAGGGGTCAACGTGGGCCGGCTGTTTGCAGTCTCCTTAATTAAGATAACAGCATCATCAATCGCTTTATGCAAAGCCAAAAGTTGATTCATTAGTGCTGATATTTGTGCAGATATCTGGGTGAGTGTTGAAACTTTTCGCTGTAATCGAGCGCGCGTTGAATCCAGATAGATTTTTTGCTCAGCCAGAGTATTTCCCGGTGGATCTGCCTTCACCTGTAAGAAATCTTCATAAGCCGGAATCGATTCTTCCGTGGCAATCTTTAAGGCACCTATCTGCTGATCTATTTTCGCTTTCAAATCAATCCTTGCTTGCGCCGAAGGCGAAATATTTGTGACCACTTCTGCAGCTTCAGATTGCCAAGCGACGTTCAAACTTCCTAAGCAAACACACAATAGAAAAGTTATCAGTGATCTTTTTGTCATGAGAGTGTTAGTGCTACTGCAGCGGCTAAAGCTAGAAAGACTCCAGTAATTTGAATCTTATGTAATCTTTCATGCAAAATAAATCTGGCAAGAAGTGCAGTTGTAGCTGGATATAAAGATCCGAGCACGGCAACTATGGCCAGCATTCCATTTTGTGAGGCGATTTGAAATATTCCATTTGCTCCTGCATCAAGTACGCCTGAAATGATAACCAGTGCCCAAGGATAATTACCGCGCTCAAATTTACGAACAGTTGTTAATACAACGCCAAATACCAGTATTGATGAGAACCAACGTGCAATTGTTGCGGTCCAAATTCCAGAATCATCACTAGATGTTCCTATCAAAGTTAAATAGGTGCCGATTAAAGTTCCACTAGTAAGGGATATGACAATTGTTGAAAATGCCACTTTTTGATGGGCATTTACTTCTTGACTAACCAGAATTACGGCCATTGCTGCGGCAATTATTCCAATCACTGCAAGCGGACTTAGAGTTTCACCATTTAATAATCCAGAAAATACTGGAATGGCTGCTGACATTACTGCCGTTATTGGAGAGACAATCCCCATTGGCCCGCGCTTAAGCGCTGCATAGAGACACCCAATCGCTGTGGCTCCAATAGCGCCAGCCAATGCTCCAATTAAAAATGTTTCACTACTTAATTCACCTGGCACCAGAAAAATTGCAACGCCAGTCAGTACTACAGCACCTACTGGGTAAGCAATAACTAAGACCTGCATTACTGATCTTTTACGTGAGGCTATTCCTCCCATAAAATCAGCAACACCCCAGGTTAAGCTGGAAAGTAACGCTAACGCTGCGCCCACTACACTTCCTTCACTGGTTCCACTGTTCTGAATAGGCTTTATGACAACTTTGCTTTGCTAATGCTAACAAGGAAGATTGGGTATCGCTGATACAAATGAGTGACCCGGGCGCAGGAGAGTTCTACCCATTTATTGGTGTTGGGCCGCACCCAAAACCTTGGCCCGTGGGTGAGCAATTTGATCCAGAACTGCTAGAAAATGGCGATCAGCGAAATGTTTTAGATGAATATCGCTATTGGACCGTCGCTGCCATCGTTGCAGATTTAAATACAAAACGAACTCCACTTCATATTGCAGTTGAAAATTGGAAACATGATTTAAATATTGGTTCGTTAATCAGGACAGCAAATGCTTTTAACGTTGGTGGCGTCCATATTGTTGGCAAGCGTGATTGGAATAAGCGCGGAGCAATGGTCACTGATCGATATTTAACCGTGCATAACCATGCAAGTATCGCTGAGTTCGCAGAATGGGCGACTGAAAATAAGTTACCCATAATTGGCATAGATAATATTGAAGTTAGTCTCCCGCTAGAAAATCGTCCACTGCCAGAACTTTGCATTTTATTTTTTGGTCAAGAAGGATCCGGTATGTCAGATGAAGCGGTTTCGATTTGTCGCGAAGTTCTCGCAATAAATCAATATGGCTCTACCAGATCAATTAATGCATCAGCTGCAGGAGCAATTGCAATGTACGCCTGGGGATTACAACACCTATAAAATGCCCGAAAAAATTTAGGTAAAAGCAAAAGTACCCAAAGTTAAAACCATAATTTTTTATCTTTAGGCACCCAGCTCTTTTGAGTTGCTGCTTTTGTGCTCACCTGCTTATTCTACAATTTCTAAACTGTTGGGTAGATGACGGCCTTGCGAAATTGCAGTACCCGCTAATACGAGTAAGCCACCGACTGGTTCATTCCAGCTCAATGGTTCTCCGAGAAGTACAACTCCGGCTGTGACGGCGACGATGGGGGTCATATATGCAACTGAACTTGTAATAGAACTACCAACAATTGAAAGTAATCTAAAATGCCAAATCGGTGCTAATCCGGAAGTTATCGCACCAAGAGCAATAACTGAAATTATTGAGATCGGCATAAATTCAAATTTCTTAATACCTCCCATTATGAAAAAGGGGAGAAGGAAAATTCCGCCAAAAGTAACTTGTAACACAGCCAGAACTTCTGGCCTTGCTTTAAGTGGAAATACAAACTTAGTTGTGTACGGATATGTAATTCCATAAAAAATAACTGCAACAACTAATACCCCAATTGCCCAAGGCGCGTTCTCTCCTAAACCTCTCCAAATTCCAAAAACGGTTGCAACTCCTATAAAACCAATAAACAAACCTAAAACTTGATGGCTTTTGATTTTCTCATGCCTAAAAAAGAGCATAATTGCCAACAAAGTTGTCAATGGAGTTGTTGAATTAATAATCCCGGCAAGAACTGATGTAACATTTGTTTGCGCGAGTGCAATTAAAGTTCCAGGAATCACATTTGTCATCAGCGCAAGCGCAAATACATGCATCCATAATTTTCGATCGCGTGGTATTTTAATTTTCTTAACTAAAACAATGATCCAAATCGTCGTTGCACCACAGAGGCAACGCAGAAATGAAACGCCGACGGGATTTAAAAATTTAAGCGCTTGCTCAATAAACAAGAAAGAGCAGCCCCAGAAAACCCCTATTGCTAAAAATAGGTGCAACCATTTTTCATCGCCACCTACTTTTTGGTTTTTACTCAATTGTTGGTAACAACCTCAATCAAGGCTTGGATATACCCGATTGCATGGGCTCTGCCTCGATGGCCATAAGCGCTATCTCCTGTGAGCGTTGGCGTGTGGTCATCCAAGATTGAGCCCGTGTAACCGTGCTTATGTAAGGCCTTTATCACCTCATATGGTTTGTAATTACCCTCGCCTAAGAAACACTCTTTAAATAGTGGGAATTTTCCTTCAACATCTCTTAAGTGGATGTAGGCAATTTTATTTTTTGGAGCAAATCGATTGACTGCGTCCATTACTGAGTTCTCGCCATCCATTTCAGAAACTGTTCCCAAACATAATTCTAATTTAAGATTTGGGGAATCAACAATATTAACTGCGCGCTCTAAATTATCTACACTAGTTAGAATTCGGGCAATGCCATGAAGTTCTTGCGCTGGAGGATCATCAGGGTGAAAACAAATAACTACGCCTGACTCTTCGCAAGTTTTAATTATGCCTTTTATGAAATACTCAAAATTTGCCCACATCTGATCAACGGTTAAAGTATCGACTCCAAGTTTTACAAATGAACCACGGGTAAAAGTATCTTTTAGATTTACATCTCGTTCATCACGTCGGGCAACCCAAATCTCTGAATCTCTTGATCGATCTAAGACAATTGAATGATCATAAACGGATACATAAGCACCGCCTCGGCCATAGTTGCCCATATCGGTACGCCAAACAATTTGTGGCATCCAGTGCATTCCGAGAATTGGTACACCGGCTTCGCCTAATGCTCTGATCGTACTTTTCATATTTTCTAATTGTTCGTCTCGTCCTGGCAGTCCAAGCATTAATTTGTCATAAAAATGATTAGGTACATTTTCAAAAGATTCAACTTTTACTCCAGCAGCGTGCACCGGTGCCAAATATGCCTTCACATCGGCAGCGTCCCACTTAACATCACCTTTGATATCAGGGGTCTGGAATGAGGCTCCTTCGCAACCTAGTTGTAAGGCGAAGTCCAAATACTCCTTGTCATTTCCTGGATGTTGACCGACCGCTACACGCATTTTTGGACTTGGCATCATTACTCCCCTAGATTGTGAATCAGCGGAAATACTATCCTTGCTAATAGGACAAAAGGAATATCTATCCACTTCCAGAATTGGGGAATGAGTGTGAAGCAGATCCACCACTGGATTGCCGGAAATGAATTTAAGGGAGCATCAGGGCGCACTGGTGATGTTTATGATCCAGCAACGGGAGAGATTTCCGGAAAAGTAGATTTTGCCAACAACTCTGAAGTTGATCGCGCTGTCTCAATTGCCAAGACAGCTTTTGCAGAGTGGGGCACGACCTCAATAACAAAACGTACTCAAATAATGTTTGCATTTCGCCATTTATTAAATGAACGCAAAGCAGTGATCGCTGCTCTGATTACAAATGAGCATGGCAAAGTTTTAGCAGATGCACTTGGTGAAGTAACTCGTGGTCTTGAAGTTGTTGAATTCGCTTGCGGAATTCCACATTTACTAAAAGGTGGTTACTCCGAGGGAGTTTCTAATGGAATTGATGTTTATTCAATCCGCCAACCTTTAGGAGTTGCGGCAATAATTTCACCATTTAATTTTCCGGCGATGGTTCCAATGTGGTTTTTTCCAGTTGCAATCGCTGCAGGTAACACGGTAATCATCAAGCCAAGTGAAAAAGATCCTTCAGCAATTAATTACATTGCCGCATTGTGGAAAGAAGCCGGACTTCCTGATGGAGTTTTCAATGTTGTACATGGTGACAAAGTTGCCGTTGATCGGATTCTCGAACATCCTGATATCTCCTCTGTTTCTTTTGTTGGATCTACAACTATTGCTAAATACGTTTATGAGAATGCTGCAAAAAGTGGGAAACGCGTACAAGCACTTGGTGGCGCAAAAAACCATATGCTTGTTTTGCCTGATGCAGATTTAGATTTAGCTGCAGATGCAGCGATCAACGCTGGCTTTGGTTCTGCCGGTGAGCGATGCATGGCCATCTCTGCAGTTGTTGCAGTTGAACCAATTGGTGATTTACTTGTTGCGAAAATCGCCGAGCGAATGAAAACTCTTAAGACTGGGGATGGCCGTGAAGGCAGCGATATGGGACCTCTGGTAACTAAAGCCCATCGCGACAAAGTTGCTTCCTATTTAGATGCAGGAGTTAAATCAGGTGCCACTCTGGTTGCCGATGGCCGGGAAACAATTTTCGCCGGTAAAGCAGAAGGTTTTTGGCTTGGCCCAACTCTTTTTGATCAGGTAACTCCAAAGATGAGCATTTATGCTGATGAAATCTTTGGCCCAGTTCTTAGTGTGCTTCGCGTAAAAAGTTATGACGAAGGCTTACAACTCATAAATGCTCATCCATATGGCAATGGAACTGCGATTTTCACTAACGATGGTGGTGCTGCTCGTAAATTCCAAAATGAAGTTCAAGTTGGAATGGTTGGAATCAATGTTCCAATTCCAGTGCCAGTTGCGTACTACTCCTTTGGTGGCTGGAAAAACTCACTCTTTGGCGATACCCATGCACACGGAACCGAGGGAGTGCATTTCTTCACTCGCGGAAAAGTTGTTACCAGCCGCTGGTTAGATCCAAGTCACGGTGGTATCAATCTCGGATTTCCACAAAATTAATCGAAATCTAAATGCCAAATAAAAATAAGATTGCAATAGTTACCGGAGCTACCGCCGGTATCGGCCGCGCAATTGCAATTGATTTTGCGAAAAATGGCTTTCATGTCGCAGTTTGTGGAACTAACTCTGAGCGTGGCGCTGAAACTGTTGAAATCATTAAATCAACTGGCGGCTCAGCCACTTTTTATGCAGGTGATGTTACATCCCCTAGTGATGTAGTAACTCAAATGACCGAGATCTCCCAATTAAAAGATGAGAATCAGCAACTAAAGCAAATTGCAGTTTTAGTTAATAATGCTGGGCATTGCCAAGTAAAAGCAATATTAGATATTACCCCAGATGAGATTAAGCGAATGTTTGAAGTTCACGTACTAGGCGCTTACCTATATACCCAAGCAGTTGTGCCATTTATGAAAGCAAATAATTATGGACGGATAATTAATATAACTTCATCAAATGGTGCTGGCGCAAGTGAATTTACTTCACATTACCAAGCAGCAAAAGCGGCACAACACTCCTTTACTAAGAGTTGTGCTTTAACATTTAGGAGCGACGGGATAACGGTAAACTCAGTTTCACCTTCAACGGTTATTACAAAACTCTTTTACGAAAATGATGATAACTACAAAAAATATTTGGGTCGCAGTGCTGCAGATGAATTAGCTCGCCGTGAAGTTTCCAGTCCGAAAGGCTTAGTTACCGTAGAAGAAATTGCCCGAGTGGTTTCCTTTTTAGCAAACGATGCTTCAGGGCGTATCAACGGAGAAGTAATCGGCGTTTAGAAATTTGACCTGCTTTTTAATTCTCATCAATTCTTCGTAAGCGTGTCGCAGTGATTTCAAAAGTATTTGCCTTAACTTATGAGTAAGACCCCTGAAAACATAAGTTTCAGGGGCCTTCTCTAGCCGGCGCGCACATCCCCATGTAGCTCCGCTTTATCAAAGAGTGGCTTTCCTCTTCCATAATGCCTGTGACAGTTTCCCGTCACGTACATAGAGCGCCTTCTACGGCTCGAACCCGTTGTGCCTGACGTCCGCTTAGCCGACTACGTTTCCCTTGAATATTGCTATTCAATGAACATCAGTTCCTGATCCGACCCTTCAATGCTATTCGCTTGCGCTACTCACTTTGAAGTTAGGGTATTTCTACTCTCTTGGAGAATGCTCGCGCAAGGGGGGTAGCACTTGAATTGGTAATTATTTTCTAAAGTATAAATAGAGGGTTTAGCGAAAAACGCTCAAAGTGCCGGGTTTACTGCGATCTTAAAGGCGTTTTTGTCCGAAATCAGACGATCAAAACCTTTTGTCGCAACATCCGCAAGCGAGATGACATCGGTAAGCAACGGCCCAGTCTCAATTATCTTATTGGCTAACAAACCGACAGCAGCGCTCACATCAACATCCCACATATGTGCGGCGGTTCCAACTAAATGTTTCTCACTCAAAATAAATTCAAGCAAGTCGAACCTTTCATCTCCTGGTCTGAATCCAACCAGTACCGCTGTTCCACCAGAACGTAAAATTTTCAAAGAAGTTTTTGTTGAGCCTGCAACACCAGAACATTCCAGCACAGAATCAAAATCTTTATGTATCGACATTTCTTTTTCAACTAAAGGATTCAATACTTCAAAACCTAATTTCCTAGCAACTTCTTGTCGCACTGGATTTGGTTCGTAAACAACCACCTTCAGCGCTCCAAATGCCCGTGCAACTTGGGCACATAAAATTCCAACTGTTCCACTTCCTAAAACGGCGACAGTTGTTCCTGGGACATTAGGTATTTTGTTAACCGCGCGAACGGCGACTGCAGTTGGCTCAGCAAAAACTGCGATGTCAGCGCTGACTCCTGCTGGAACCGGCACACAACGTTTTGGATCTGTCACCATAAATTCAGCAAGACCGCCATTAGATTGCAATCCAATGACATTTAATTCAGGACAACGACCTTCTTCATGGCGTTGACATTGATAGCAAGTACCACAGCCAATTACTCCATCAGGAATTACCATCGTGCCCGGTGCAAAAGTTCCAGTTAAATCCGAAACGATGGTTGCCACAAACTCATGACCCAAAATAATTGGTGACATTCCGGCAGGGATAATTACTGGTCCAAGTAAATACTCTTCTAAATCAGTTCCACAGATGCCCGTACGATCAATTTTAACCAATGCCATTCCTGGGGGTGCCACAGGGGTCGGAATCTCTTCGACCCGCATATCTTTTGCTTTGTACCAAAGTGCTGCGCGCATTTAAGCCACTGATTCTCTGCGAATAATGCGATCTGATTTCAATAACTCAGGGTTTAGCAAAACCCCATGTCCTGGGTCTCTAGTTACCGAAATTCTTCCGTCTTTGATTGGTGGCATTCCAGATGTGAAATCGCTGTACCAAGTATTTAAAAATGCGCGAACTGTTTCTTGAATGATTCCATTCTTCTGTGAAAGTACTAAGTGAGTACATGCAGCAAGTGAAACTGGTCCAGTGCAATCGTGCGGTGCAATAGCTGTTGCATATGTATCAGCTAAAGTCGCAACTTTTCGGGCTTCAGTTAATCCACCTGTCCATTGGGTATCAATAGTTAAAATATCAACTGCATTTCTCTGTAGAAGTGGAAGTACTCCACGACGACCGACAACGGTTTCACCTGTTGCGATACGCAACCCAGTTGATTCCCGTAAGAAAGAAATCGCATCAATCGCATCTGGACGAATTGGATCTTCAATCCAGTAAGGATTAAATTCTGCAAGTCCGTGCATAATCATTTCAACTGGTGTGCGTTGCCACAATCCATGCAACTCAACCATTAGATCCATCTCCATACCAACTTCATTTCTAATCTTTTCGAATATTTTCAACGTCTTAGATAAATCTTCCTGAGAAATATACGCACCATTAGTGGCCTCAGCCGCAGGATCAAATGGCCAGATTTTCATTCCTTTAATTCCAGAATCAAGTAGTTCTCTAGCTAACTCTGCCGGACGCTCAAAAAACGCGGTCAGGTCCTCCCATTTAGATGAATCGGCCGTACCTTTTAATCCCCAGTTTTTTGTATGTTGACTAGTTGTCTTGCGAACATAATCAGGACCGGCGCAAGTGTTATAAATTTTTATATCATCACGCACGCCACCGCCTAATAAATCAACTACAGGCAGATTTGTGCGCTTACCCCATAGATCCCAAAGTCCAATATCAATTCCACCTAATGTGCGCTGTTCGACGCCGCCACCTTGAAATCCGGCGTAAGGCGTAAGTGCTAAATGTGCAATTTCAGGAAGCGCACTCTTTAAACCAAGCAATATTGGCGCAGCCGATGTGTGCACATACTCTTCAATCACGCTCTGTCCGAAAAAGGTTTCTCCTAAACCCACATTGCCTTGATCATCATGCAACAAAATCCAAAGCACATTTGGGTGATCAAGTGGGCGGATTGTTTCAACTTTAGCGATTTTCACTTAGGCCTCTCTTCAAACTTTCCTGAATTCCTCACACCTGGTTGCATGCAGGAGGGTTATTTCGCTTAAAAACTATTCCAATACTATATGTCTTATGTCGGGAGAGATACTAGTTATTGGAGCGGCAAATACTGACCTGACGGCTTATGTTGATCGAATTCCTGAAGGTGGTGAAACCATCCATGGCAATAATTTCACTACGGGCTTTGGTGGCAAAGGCGCAAATCAAGCAGTGGCTGCTAAAAGGGCTGGCGCTAACGTTGCATTGATCGCTGGACTAGGTGCGGATATTTTCGGAGAAAATACCAAAGTACATTTGGAAACTGAAGGTATTGATACTTCAGGAATTTTCTATGGGAAACAGCCAAGTGGGGTGGCACATATTTGGGTTGACGCAAAAGGTGAAAATCGCATCATCATTGTTCTTGGCGCAAACCTTGAATTAACGCAAGAGTTTATTAGCAATGCAATCGGCAAAAGTAAAAATCTTTCAATTGTTGTAGCCCAATGCGAACTTCCACAAGAGTTTGCCATTGCAGCATTTAAAAGTGCGAAAAAGAAAGGTGCAATCACAATATTAAATCCAGCACCGGCTGCGAAATTGTCTGATGAATTAATTTCACTTTCAGATTGGATAATTCCAAATCAAATTGAATTTGATTCACTAGCAAGTGAAATTCATGGTGGGAATTTAATCGAACAAATAAAAATCTTTCACCCAGATAAAAACCTATTAGTGACTTTGGGATCCGGTGGCGCAATCTTGCGAACAAACCAGGGTGGGATAATTAAAGTTACTGCACCAAAAACCGAAGTTATTGATACAACTGGTGCCGGTGATGCCTTTGTCGGAGCATTTGCGGCGGCGCTAAGCGCTGGAGAAGAATTACGGACATCTTTAGAGTTTGCAATTAAATTTGCCACAAATTCAGTAAGTAAAAAAGGAGCTCAATCTTCCTATCCAACTGATTTAAAAATCAATTAGCAAAAACAACGGTCCGCAGGTGCAACATCGGCGAGCGCTTCTTCAATATGTTCTCCACACCCTTCCCAGGTTGGTTTATTACATTTTGTGCAGGTAATTTGCTTGCACATAATTCACGCCTCGCATCTCTAAAGTGATCTCTTCCAGATAATTCTAAAGCCAATCCTAACTTTGCCAGTAATTGGGATAAAAATTAAGTATAAGTGGGTACTCTGTTACTACTTAGATTTAGCCAACTTGCCCATACCGTGATTTAACAATTTAAGGATCACTTATGACAGATACCGCCCCTAAAAAAGTATTCACTCATCGCGAAATCTTGGTCATTCTCTCTGGATTAATGACCGGCATGTTGCTCGCGGCTTTGGACCAAACCATCGTTTCAACAGCACTTAAAAGCATCGTCGAGGATTTCAACGGACTCAGCCATTACACCTGGGTAGTTACGGCATATCTATTAACAAGCACCGCATCTACACCGCTTTACGGCAAAATCTCAGATATTTATGGGCGACGTCCAGTCTTTCAATTCGCCATCATTACATTCTTGCTCGGATCATTTTTAGCTGGCGCTTCACAAAATATGACTCAGTTGATTGCAACCCGCGCGCTCCAAGGTCTTGGCGCTGGAGGCTTGATGGCACTTACCTTTGTGATTATTGGTGACATTGTTTCTCCGCGCGAACGTGGTCGTTACCAAGGTTATTTCGGTGCAGTCTGGGGCCTTTCATCAGTTGCTGGACCGCTACTTGGGGGCTTCTTCTCTGATCACAACACGATTTTAGGAATAACTGGATGGCGTTGGATTTTCTACATCAACTTACCATTTGGTATTGCAGCACTACTGATTACATCTGCAGTTTTGCATCTTCCTAAGAGTGATCGCAAACATAC
The DNA here is from genome assembly GCA_014190175.1 of Actinomycetes bacterium. Next base: position 11,309 of record BJFZ01000037.1, read on the forward strand.
AATTGATTATTTCGGTGCACTATTAATCGTTCTCTCTGTTTCAGCATTATTACTAGCGATCTCTTACACCGGACCTACTTTTGGATGGACAGAGTTCAGGACTCTAATTTTATTTATACTTTTTGTAGTGCTAACAGGAGCATTTATTGTTTGGGAAGGCCGCGCAGTTGAACCAATCCTTCCGCTTGTTTTATTCAAAAACCACACTTTCTCATTAACATCAATCGTGAGTTTCATTGTTGGTGCAGGAATGTTTGGTGCAATTATTATGTTGCCGCTTTACTTGCAAGTTGTAAAAGGTGATAGTGCAACTTCAGCAGGACTTAAATTGATTCCATTAATGCTTGGAATTGTTTCAATGTCAATATTTAGTGGCAAGCGAATATCCCAAACTGGTCATTACAAGATTTATCCAATTGTTGGATTAAGTGTCATGTCGGTCGGATTACTGCTCATGAGCACCTTAACAACTACGACTTCATTCCCAGTGCTTGCTATCTTCGCAATTTTGGTTGGCGCAGGTCTTGGTCTTTCAATGCAAACTATCGTTATCGCATTGCAAAATTCAATTGACGCGCGGGACATGGGCGTAGGGGTCAGTGCTAATACATTTTTCCGCTCACTTGGTGGTTCAGTTGGAACTGCAGTTTTTGGCTCCATTCTTGGCGCCAGACTCGCGACTAACTTAAATTCAGGTTTTGCCGAACTTGCTAAGGCAAATCCACAAGCGGCTTCTGCAGTAACTCCACAACAAATCGATGGCTTGAAAGAAAATACCGCTCTAATTTCTACATTACCTCCTGTTGTTAAAGAGACAGTCTTAAATGCATTTGTTAATTCATTCCATGTAGTCTTCTTAAGTGCGGCACCGATTCTTGCGTTAGGCGCAATTTTGATGCTTACCTTAAAAGAATTACCAATGCGTCATGCGGGCGAACAAGCTCCTGCGCCGACGCTTGATTAATTGTCTCTAATAGATTTGCAGCAGACTTAACTGGTTATACATATCAAACCGCTTCATCTGATTTCTGGGCTTATATACGCTGATCAAATCATGATTAGAGGATATAGACCTTCTCCTGTTATCCTTAGTCCAGACGATGCATCCGCATCGTTACTTTCCCCCAAACGCAAACCTTGCGTTTACTTGCGAGTCTTGGCAATAATCTGGTTGAAGTCGAACCAATTCGAGACACGTTAGTTGTCTCGAAGGATAAATAATGACCTCTTTTTATGATCTTGGTGTTAACCCTGCGCTCGTAAAGCCGCTCAACAATGCTGGCATTCGCGATCCTTTTCCAATTCAAGTTGCAACTCTTCCTGATGCAATCGCCGGTCGCGATGTTTTGGGCCGTGGGCAGACCGGATCTGGCAAAACTCTTGCTTTTGGTT
>BJFZ01000038.1 GCA_014190175.1 Actinomycetes bacterium
CGAACTGGGCCGTCAATTGCCGAGACAATTCCAAGTAAAAGTGAAGAAAAAAATAGTACTGTAAATGTTAAAAGATTAGTAAAAATAAGAATTCCAGTCGTTGCCGCAATCAAAATTCCAGCAAAATTACACCAAAGCAAGATTGGTTTTGGATCAAAACGATCAGCAAGGACGCCAGCATAGATAGCAAATATTATTCCCGGAAAAAATTGGGCTGCAACGACAAGTCCCAGACTTTTTGCACTTCCGGTGAGATTAAGTGTCAACCAATCCTGTGCAATTCGATTTGTCCAGGTTCCAATGTTAGAAAAAACTATACCAGTGAAAAAATAGTTATAGTTTTTATGGTTAAAAGCCGAGAAATTCATTGGAATATTGAAATTGCGATAAAAATTTTCACATACTGAGACTATACTAAATATCAAATACAAAAAAATTTTAGAAAATCATTAAACGAATATTTGTCACTTCTCATAAGGATATTTTTTGATTAGCACTTATCAAGAGACCAGCGACAAAGTAAATTGCAACATCGCTAGTGACCCTAACGATACATGGATTGCGTGGAGCCGTGGTGAGTGCAATTCCCAAAGTGAGGGATTTTAGCCTTTTTTATCGAAAGTAGACAGTCCCGTCACTGGTTTTTGACTTTGAGCCACTGGAAATCCCAAATTTCCACATATTTCCAGTCTGAGGATGCAAAGGCTTCAAACAAAAACTTGATATTTCTATCTTGGTCCTCAACGTTTAACATTGACTTCCCAATTCTCAAGGAGTAAATTCATAAACGGAGAAAGATTTGGGGAAGAATATTTTTTTTTAATTGGTACCGATACTAGTTCAAGAAATATCAATCTCTACGTACAGAAAGGTCATAATGAAATCAAAGACGAAGAATGGGTTGATTGGCTTGGTCGCTGCTACCTCCATGGCTGCCGGAGTATTATTAGGAATCACTCCGGCCCTTGCAGCCGATGGCGCCAACTGCAAAGTGACAACAACTACAAGTAAGGCCGAATGTGATTTGATTACTGTCGCTCTTGTCAATAAAGTCTTGAGCCTCGATCCGGCAAATGCGGGCAGAACCACAAATCAAAATTATGTAACTAAACTTCTCGTCCAGGGACTGCTCTTTCGTTACGATGCAAAGGGTGTAGCTCAGCCCGATCTTGTTGATAAGTACACAGTGTCTGATGATGGATTGACGTACACCCTCACGCTATTGAAGGATCTGAAATACTCCGATGGAGTCACACCTGTAACTGCAGATGATGCCGTGTTTAGCTGGGAGTACAACCTGAATCCGGCTCCTCCAGGATTTCAGGCCGTAACAAAGGTTGTAGCAAAAGATACTCAAACCATAGTGATTACTTTGTCAAAGCCGTTTAGTGACTTCCCGCGTGCGTTGGCAGGTATTTATTATCCCATAAATCCACGGAGTAAAGCTGCGGGAAATCCAAGTTATTGGACAAATCCACTAAGTGCTGGCCCATTTAAAATTAAGAAGTGGGTGGTAGGTTCTGATGAGTTTGTGATTGAGGCCAATCCAAATTACTGGGCTAAAGTCTCGGTACAGGAAGTGCGTTTCCTTGCTGTACCAGATCCTGTAACTCGTGTTCTGGCAGTCAAGCAGGGAACTATCGATTATGCTTTTGACCTTCCTGCATCAATTGCTCGAAGTACACTCAAAGATAAAAAACTCTTCCGTGGGCAGCCATTTCAGCTTCAGGGAAACTTCACTCTTGACTTTAATCTGCGAAATACTGCCGACAAGCCATGGGCCGATAGCAAGGTTCGTCAAGCACTTTCATATGCTCTCGATCGCCAGCAATTTAGCGATCTTGCATTTAATGGGGAGGTAGTTCCATCATGTGCTTTGACTTATCCAACAAATACAAACTATCTCTGTGTAAAGCCTGGTGGTACGACACAAGATTTGGCCAAGGCAAAAGAACTCCTTGCTACAACCAAATGGCCGAATGGCTTTAATATCCGACTTAGCGTATTCAACCGACCTGGTTGGGCTGATGCTGCAGCGGTTATAGCCTCACAATGGTCGAAGATTGGTGTCAACGCAACGGTTGCCGCTGAGGCAGATGCAGTTGGCCTTGCGGGCCAGGTAGCTGGAACTTTTGACGTTCAGCTTTCTGGTTACGGATCAACATGGCTTTCTGGTGGCTTGGCTACATACATGGGAGCCGTCGGTGCTTGGACCGTTTGGTCAGGTTCTAAAGCTGATGACGCCCTTGTTACCCAATATGACGCCGCTCAAGGAAAGGTCAATCAACAGGCTGTTCTCAAGAAAATTGAACAGTTAATTTGGGATGAGTCGGCACATATTCCTATCGGTCAGCGCTCAGGATATGGCTCATCACGTCTGCCAAAAGGTCTCTTTGAGAACTCAACGGCAACGGACTTGTACTACGTCAAACAAAAACCAGCTCTTGGTGCAAAGAGGAGCACTAAGAAATAGGTTAAAACGAGGGTAAGTAACATGAGGAGGGAGGGGCCAGCAATGGCCCCTCCTGAATCAATCAGTTTTCGTGTTTACATAAACTATTGTGATTAGGGTCTTTAATTTATCAAAAGTTAGATTATATCTGTGATTGAAAAGGAGTTGTGATTTTTGATTTCACGCAACTTATCCGAGGAATTATCAGGGAAGAAAAACTCCTCCGAGCAACAGGCTCCAGATAAAAATCGGGGAGAGTTGCGTCGGACCTTCCAAGGCAGAATCTTCAGATCCTTCTTTGTCTCCTTTTGGGTCATGTTCATCGCCTTTTCACTTCTTCGAATTAGTCCCGGTGATCCAGTCAGATTAGCCCTCGGCACCGATGCAACTGAAGAGGCAGTCAAAGTTTTAAGAGAAAAGTTTGGTCTAGGCAAACCTTTCCTTGTTCAATTTTATGAGTATTTTACTGGCGCACTCAGTGGCAATATAGGCGTCTCTTTCTTCTCGCAACGTCAGGTCAGTGAGGTTATTTCGACTCACTTACCTGTAACGGTAATGATAATTATTCTCTCGATTAGTACGGCGATTTTTATTTCCATTCCAGTGGCTCTTTCAGTGGCGCTGAGTTCCCGCTCATCTATCAAACGCGTATTTGGTGTGTCCACCTCTATTTCTCTGGCCATACCAGGTTTCTTTCTTGCCTTACTTGGCCTTCTTTACTTTGGAACCGTTTTAAATTGGGTTCCAGCGGCAGGTTATGAGGGTGAATTCCCAAAAAATTTAAAGTATCTTTGGCTACCGGCGCTGGTAAATTGTTTTTCTCTCGTCCCGATTCTTACTCGTGTTCTTCATAGTTCATTGATGGATACCTTAGATGAAGAGTTTGTAGAGACTGGTGTCATTCGTGGGGTCAGTAAGATTAAGTTTTATTGGTCGTATTTGCTTCGCCCATCTCTTGCACCCACAGTCGTTCTTATGAGTTATATGGTTGGTGTAATGATTGGTGGCACAGTAGTGATGGAGACAATCTTTTCACTTCCTGGCATCGGACGAGAATTAATTCAGGCAGTGAGCACTCGAGACTATGCGGTAGTTCAAGGAATTATATTGGTGTTTGGGCTTATTGTTGTCTTTGTCAGCTTTGTTGGCGATCTCCTCGGATATCTTTTGGATCGGAGAGTGACACTCTCATGACTAAGAAGCAGAAAAAGGAGGGAACATTTGATATTTATTTTGGTTTGACCATGCTTTCTTTAATGCTTCTGGGTGGTCTTTTAGTGCCATTACTTTCTAAATATGGTGCAAACGAGGTGACTTCAGATCAAATGATGTCACCGAGTCTTGATCACTTTTTCGGTACCGATCTTCTTGGTCGGGATGTTTTTGTAAGAGTATTTAGTGCCGTATTTATCGATTTAGGTGCTGCATTTATCGGAGTCTTGATTCCGCTTTCAGTTGGAACCATTATTGGTACCCTGCTGGGTATTTCAAAAAATCGAAGAATTAAAGCCGTGGTCGGCTCTCTTATTGATGGAATCAATGCCTTCCCTTTTTTAATCTTTGTAATCGCACTTGTTGCCTTTCTCGGTGCAGGTCTTGGTAGCATCATTATTGCGCTTTCTCTCGTTAATTGGGCTCGCTATGCTCGTATTGCAAGAACGCGAGCTGTAGTAGTAAATCAACAGGGCTATGTCGAAGCCGCTCGAACTCTTGGGTACCGTCCAACACGGATCCTATTTCGCCATATAATTCCAAACGTGTCTTCAGAGACGCGAGCCTATGCGCTCAGCGATTTTATTATTGTAATCATCGCTGTCGCTGCGCTCTCATTCTTAGGTCTTGGTGTCAACCCTCCTCAAGCAGAGTGGGGAGGGATGATTAAGGATGCCTCAAACATAATTACTCTTGCATGGTGGGCATCTGTATTTCCAGGATTAGCTCTCTCTTGGGCTGGTATTTCGGTAGCTTTGATCTCTGAGGGTTTGAATCAAAGAAATCGTGAAGGAATTCAACGATGAGTTCATTAGAGAAAAAACTATTAGATGTAACGAACCTCGAAATAGGCATCGTAAAACCAAGGCGTGAAACTCTCGTTATAGTGAATCAAGCAAATTTTAATGTGGACTATGGTCAGATGGTGGGTATCGTCGGTGAATCTGGTTCTGGCAAGACAATGGTCTGTCGCGCCATTATTGGCACGTTACAACGTCGGGGAGCCTCAGTTATCAGTGGTCAAGTTCTCTTTGAAGGTGAGGATCTCAGCCAGATTAACGAGGCAAAATGGAAGATCCTTCGAGGCAAAGTGATTGGCTACGTGCCACATAGCGCACTTGCTGGACCCAATCCTGTCCTCACCGTTACGAAACAATTAGCCGAGGCTCTAGAGCAAATTGAAGGTACGGGATCAATTAAATCAAGGTCGAAAGAAATGTTGGATTTAGTGAAAATCCAAAGAGTTGACACGGTTATGAAGCAATATCCCTATCAACTCTCGGGTGGAATGAGACAGCGTGTCATGATTGCTTGTGCATTGGCGAGTCAACCTAAACTCTTAATTGCCGATGAGCCAACAACAGGTCTTGATGTCACAGTGCAATCACAAATCATGGAGTTATTGAAAGAGATTCGTCGCGATCTTGGGACTGCGATTATATTAATCTCACACGACTTAGCTCTTGTCGATGAGGTTTGTGACAAAATTGTAGTTATGCATGCGGGTGCAACTGTTGAGGTTGGCACGACAGAGAGTATGTCTAGACCCCGTCACCCTTACACAATTGCTCTCAACTCATCGCGCATCGATATTGCCAAGCCTGGGGGTGAACTCATCACTATCAAGGGTAATCCACCCTCTGTAGGTCAGTGGATGCAGGGGTGTCGATTTGCAGAGCGTTGTGATTACAAGGATGCTGATTGCTCTGTTGGTGACCACCCACCACTTTTTGGTGACAAAGATAAACACCAAACCGCTTGCCTTCATGCCGATAAGATTGTGAGAGCCTAATGGGCAAAGGTGATCTGTTGATGGATGTAAAGAATGTTAGTGTCACCTTTGGTACGGGGGCCTCTGCTGTCGAAGCGGTGAAGCACTGCTCAATCAAGGTTCATGAAGGGGAACCAATCGGAATCGTTGGTGAATCTGGTTCTGGTAAATCAACTTTGGCTCGTGTGATGGCAGGCCTCCAACAGCCCTCTGCAGGTGAGATATTTTTTCGTGGCGAGAGTACCTATAAGGGAATTAAGTCATATCAAAATGGAAATCGTAATCAGGTCCAAATGGTCTTTCAGGATCCTTATGGCAGCCTTAATCCACAATTAACTGGTCTTTCGGCAGTTGCTGAATCAGTGCGAATCCATAAAAAAATCGGCCGAGACGAGTCGGAGGCAAATGCTTTAGAACTTCTGCAACGAATGGGAATAAATAAAATAGATGCCTTAAAAAAACCTAGACAACTCTCAGGTGGACAACGTCAACGAGTGAGTGTTGCAAGAGCGCTTTCGGCCTCGCCCTCATTACTTCTTGCTGATGAACCAACATCTGCGATTGATCAGAGCGCCCAAGCACAATTACTCAAATTATTTTACGGTCTCCTAGATGATAATTTTTCTATTGTTCTTGTCTCTCACGATCTTGGTGTTATTCGTTATCTTACTAAGCGGGTCTACGTAATGAAGGATGGAGTCTTCGTTGAATCAGGCGATACTGAGTCCATCTTTAATAATCCACAGGAGGATTACACCAAGTTGCTCCTAGCTTCGATTCCAGGTGAATTAGGAAAGGCAGCGCGAGCAAAGTTAAAGAGGGGTTAAATTTAACTATCTACTGCGGTATTGACGGTGAGATTTGTTTGCGCAACAGTGTGAAAGTGATATGTGTTAATACAGCCAAAACTCTAGTTTACCGATAACTGACCCAACGTGGAGGACCATCTAATGCATCAGAGATTTCAGGAAGATCAGGGATTGCTAATTTAAAACCTTTTCCATCATGGGTAATACCAGATGAGCGTTGATCAAGAATTAACTCGGCCAATGGATCGACGCTAGCTCCAGGGGCTGAATATTCGATGGAGAAAGTTGGTGAATCGACAATAGAAGCAATCTGATGGTGAATTGCATCGTAGACATGCCATGAGATTGCAAGCTCACTTTTTTCCATGTAATCATTGAGCAATATCATCCTTGATAATCCTCCTTGACAGGTGGCATCTATTCGTAGAATATCTAGAGCTCCAGTTTCGATAAAGACTTGTGGGTGGTAGAGATGAGTCTCGTCATCGCCACTCGCAAGGGGAACATCAAGCATTCGTCGTAACTGGACTAGCTCTGCAATACTTCCGGGTATAAAAGGATCTTCAACCCAAGCAAGATCTAAGCCACGAACGATTTCAAATGCATCTTTTGCGCTCCTACATGACCAGGCAAGATCTGTAGCCACCGGACAAAGGCCGGTTGCTAAAGCGGCTTCGATTCGCTCTCGAGTTTTAATCGGATTGGCACCGACAGGCAGTTTAACTCCGACAGCACCCGCAGCAACGGCCGCTTCCACTTCCCAGGCGATCTCTTCAGGTCCACGTGAGGGCGGGTAACCGATAACAGCCCAAATGGGATGGGCCTGTTCAATTTTTCCGAAATTTTCTACTACGGTAATTTTTTTATGACGGGCAACAGCATCATGCACAGATAAATCTACAAGTGAGAGTCCGCGCAATGAGGCACCAGAGGAGAGTGGAGCACTCATTCTTCGTAACAGCCGATCAAAAGTTGCAATCGGATCTCCATCAAATATCTCTTTGTATGGCTCAGCAATCAGAGTATTGATACTGTGGGCAACAGGTGTACCCCGATCGAGTGAAAAAGCATTTCCCTTGGTGCCATCTTCTAGCTCTGTGGTTACAACCGCAAAATCTCGGGCACTGATGACATATTGTCCCAGCACAACTGGTGAAGGAAGGCGCAGAGTTATACGGCGAGCAGAAAGGTTTTTGATTCTAGGGATAGATTCCTTCCCCTGACTAAGAGAATCAATCACGATTCCACGGAATTCTTCGTGGGGTAAAACCACCATCGATTGTGAGCATCTCACCGGTAATGTAACTGGCATCGTTGGAGAGAAGGAATTTCACCCCAGCCGCAATCTCATCTGCCTCTCCAAAGCGCTCCATCGCATGCATGGTCCGGATAGTGGGATCAACACCGCCCGATCGAATTCCGGCTTCTAGGAGTGGGGTAATGATGTAGCCAGGAACAACAGCATTAACTCGGATTCCAAACTCTGCCCACTCAACGGCGAGGGTTCTTGTAATTGAGTCAATACCAGCTTTTGATGCGGCATAACCCACACGACGGGGCCAACCAAAGATATGTGAGACAGATGAGAAATTGACTATGGCACCTGGAAGTTTATTATTAATCCAAAATCTTCCCGCAGATTGATTGCAGAAAAAAGTACCATCAAGGTGGCAACTAATCATGGCCCGCCATTCTTCTGGAGTCGTTTCAATACTATTTTTATTTGTGGCATAACCAGCCGCAGCGATCAGCCCAGTAAATCTTTTTTTCCAGTCGAGCACTCCCTTAAAGGAATCTTGAACTGATTGATAATCAGATACATCAGTTTGAAAAAACTTTATACGGTCTCTACCAAATTCAGTAATTAACTCTTGACTTTTTCCCTCTTTCAAATCTAAAAGGGCGATATTGACTTTTGGCCAATCGTCAAGAACTCGATGTGCTGAGGCATAACCAAGCCCACTGGTGCCACCTGTAATGATTATTGTTTCATGGTCAATATAAATGCGATTCATTTTTTTCTTTCTTCAAAGAATTTACTCGACATAAAGAGTCATTTCAACCTCTACACAAAGTTCAGGGAGCATCAAACGGCTAATTTCAACAAAAGATGAAGCCGGTAAAATATCAGCAAAATATTCGCCATGTGCTTTTCCCACGCCGGCCCAATCATCTATGTTTGTAAGATACACTCTAGTTCTTATAACATTTTCAAACGACGCATCAAGTTCATGCACCGCTTTTCTAATCTCTTCTAGGATATATTTAGTCTGGCCATAAGCATCATTAGGAAACATCACTTGGCCATCACGCGTAGTTGAGCTTGTTCCAGCAACTTCAATAAGATTTCCCATTTTTACTGCCCGAGAATAGCCAACAATCGGCGCCCAAGGTCTATTTCCATCTACACGTCGAATATTGCCCATAACTCAACTCCTAAAGTTTCATATCTTAAGAGATTTTAGCGAGATATTTTTTCAAGGTCAAGACTTTATATATCTTTTTATATATTTGATTATTGTGAAATCTATTAATTAGAGTTACCAGATTATTATCCTTAATCACTTAGATGCCACCTTGAGAACTTTCTCGCGCAATAAATTGGGTTTCAATCATACTAATTCGTGACTCCGCACCATCGAGGCCGTCTAAGAGTAATAGAGCTGCTTCACGCCCCATTTCCATCGGGTCGCGATAAACGGTGGAGATATTAGCAGAAAAAATTTCCAGATAAGAGAGTGTATCAAGAGCTATAAAGGCGACATCTATGCCCATAGTAAGGTTGCATTGTTTAAATGCTTGGCTAATTCCCATGAGAGCACCAATTCCACCAGCGAGAAATGCAGTTGGTGGTGATTTGCGGTGTAAAAGACTCAGGGCATGAGAGAGAGCATAATCTGCATCAAAGCCACCAATTGCAAGTAAATCAGGATGGATCGGTAAATTGGCATCTTTAAGAGCCTTGGTGAATCCTTGGAGACGATTTCTCGTTGGATATATATTATTCGAGCCAGTGATAAGAGCAATCTCGCAATGACCAGATTTAGCTAAACTCATTACTGCTTCGTAAACTCCGGTTGCATGATTTGCAACAACAGCACTAATGTTAATGTCACTTACTTCTCTGTCAAGAAGAATAATGGGACAGTGTGCGGAGCGTAAATTTTTCTTGAGATAGGGTGAATCTTCTGCAACTAATGATGCGATAATTCCGTCAACTCTTCTTTTCCGAAGTAGAGAGAAGTTTTGATTCTCATTTTCAATACTCCCATCAGAGTTCACTAAGATCATCGAGTAGCCATTGCGTCGAAGCTCTCGCTCACATGATTGCGCGATGAGAGTAAATAAAGGGTTATTAATGTCACGAACCAAAAAACCAATTGTTCGAGAAACACCACTTCTTAAAGCTTGTGCATTTAGATTAGGTTCATACCCCAGTTTTTCAGCGGCTTTATGCACCCGTATTTTCATCTTCTCAGAGACGTGAGGATGACCAGAAAGAACGCGAGAGACGCTAGAGATAGCGGCATCGGCATCCGCGGCAACATCACGGATAGTTACTCTGCGGCCCATATCCCCTGGATTTTCTGACTTATCTCCTGCCACGGTCTGTTCCTTTCCTACTCGATTGCTGAAACAGTTCCAGCGCTACCAGTTCTTATGACAAAGGTTTTACATCAAAGACAATTAATGTTACTCTACGTTGGAAACGATTCCTAGAGTTTTCCATGAGAAAAGAAGCAGATGAATCTGACCATCGTAGCCATCGAGACCGAACAGATTAGGGTTCCACTCGATAGAGTCTATAAGGGTAGCCATTACAAGATGACCCATCGTTCCACCATCCTCACGCGGATTTATACCGAGGGTGGATTAGTGGGTGAGGCTTACGCTGGTGATGAAGATACTGGGCTGGCTGAGATAGACCAGATTATCCACGAAGAGATTGCACCGAATTTATTTGGTGAAGATGGGGGTGCAATTGAATATTGCTGGAATCTTGCACGACCTGCAACATGGAATATATTGCGAGACCGTCGTCTTGGCTTAGTAGCTACCGCCTCAATAGATCTTACGCTTTGGGACCTCTTTGCTAAATCTCTCTCAATTCCCCTTCACAAACTCTGGGGTGGCTATAGAAACTGGATTCCTGTAATCACCATTGGTGGGTATTACAACAGCAATATTTCGATTCAAGAAGAGGTCGAATCATTAGTGGAGCAGGGCTTTGCCGGGATGAAATTCAAAGTGGGTGGCCTCACACCAAAAGAAGATGTAGTCCGTTTTCGAGAGGCGCAAAAGTACGGTGGGGATAACTTCCGTATCGCTGTTGATGCTAATCAAGGATACTCACTTCCGCAGGCGATTGAGTTTTCACAGATTGTCCGTGATGACAACCTACTCTGGTTTGAGGAGCCATGTAATTGGCAAAACGATAAGCGATCGATGCGTGATGTTCGATTTTTAGGTGGAGTACCAGTCTGTGCTGGACAGACAGAGTTTTCTGCTGCTGCATGTCGTGACCTTATGGAAATTGGTGCTATCGATTTTTGTAACTTTGATTCATCATGGTCAGGTGGACCGACAGAGTGGCGGCGAGCCGCGGCCACTGCCCATCTTTATGACGTACAGATGGCCCACCATGAGGAGCCACAAGCAGCATCACACTTACTCGCCTCAATTCCTCATGGAACTTATCTAGAGTTCTTTCATAAAACCCGCGATCCGATCTGGCATAACATGATTGCTAATCGTCCACCCCTCAAAGATGGATACATTACACTCTCAGATGACCCAGGGCTGGGTTGGGAGTTAGATCGAGATTATGCTGCAAAATATAGGATTAACACCCGACGGAGCGAACGTGCATAGTACGAAGGTGAGCCTGGGCTAAAAACTGAAAAAAGTCATAGCAGCCCTTGATTCAAAGGGTTTAATTATCTCTCTAGTTGGCCCAGATGTGTTTCGCCTATAAAAATGCAAGTCTTCGCCTCCGAGCGCGAAGACGTCAATCATTAAGTCTAGTTTTGAAGAATAATTCTGCTCGGGCTACGGTTTTGGCGGCTTGGCGCCGGGAGGCTTCGTCAATCATTTGATCACCTTCTAAGGATGCTCCTCTACCTTGAGCAAGCGCTGCTTCATATTGCGTGATTAAATCCTTTGCGGCGTGATATTCCTCTTGATTTGTTGTGAAGATTCGATTACAAAGATCAATCTGATCCGGATGCAGAATCCATTTACCGTCAAAGCCCATTACATGGACCCGAGTTGCACTCATCTCAAATTTTTCCAAGTTACGGATATCCACCTCGGGGCCATCAAAGACAAGTTTTCCTGCCGCTCGCCCAGCTACCAAAATCTTTATTAATGGATAAGTAAAGAGCGCATCAGATTCGCCGGCAGTAGTTGCTCCGAGGTCTGCCATAAAATCTAAGGGACCAAATGAGAGCGACCCGGTTCTTTGATGTGCTGCAATTTTATTCACGTTGATGAGACCAACTGCACTTTCAATTTGAACGTCAAGGTTATTTCTGTTTGGATAGTAAATATAGCAACGCGGACAAATTGGTATTTAATCGTACGATTAGTTTGAAAGATAGTTTTGCTAAAATGGACGACTAAATAGAC
>BJFZ01000039.1 GCA_014190175.1 Actinomycetes bacterium
GAATAAATATTGTGTCTGCAGATCTTGAAGCCGTAGTTTCGGCTGCATTAACCGCTTTTAACGCGGCAGGGGATCTTGAAGAGTTTAAAAATGCTCGATTGACTCATGCAGGGGATAAATCTGCGATTGCTTTGGCAAATCGTGAACTCGCCACCTTGTCAGCAAGTGAAAAATCTGAACGTGGGAAAATTATTAATGAAGCAAGATCAAGGATTGCTGAAGCTGCCTCAGTACGTGAGGCGCTGCTTGTGCAAGAGCGAGACCAACGGGTGCTAGTCGAGGAGAAAGTTGATGTAACTCTTCCGCTTGATCGCACATCACGCGGCGGAATCCACCCTCTGACATCACTTCGTGAAGATATAAGTGATCTCTTTATCGGAATGGGGTATGAAGTTGCTGAAGGTCCTGAGATCGAAGCAGAATGGCTAAATTTTGATGCTTTGAATATTCCAGCTGATCATCCGGCACGCACGATGCAAGATACTTTTTTTATAGAACCGATATCTGCTGGTTTAGTTTTGCGAACCCATACATCTCCGGTCCAAATCCGAACAATGCTCGAGCGCACTCCACCGATTTATGTTATTTGCCCAGGACGAACTTTTAGATCTGATGAATTAGATGCCACCCATACACCGGTTTTTAATCAAGTTGAAGGTTTAGTAATTGATCGCGGAATTACTATGGCAAATTTAAAGGGAACCCTTGATCATTTCGCTACTGCGATGTTTGGTGAAGGAATTGTCACCAGATTACGGCCCTCATTTTTCCCATTTACCGAGCCAAGTGCGGAAGTGGATATTCGGTGTTTTGTATGTCGTGGAGAAAATACAACAGATGCCAATTCCTGTCGTACCTGCCGCGGTGAAGGATGGATTGAGTGGGGCGGTTGTGGAATGGTAAACCCTAAAGTTTTGCAAGCGTGTGGTGTAGATCAAAATGAATATTCCGGCTTTGCTTTCGGAATGGGATTAGAAAGAACATTGATGTTCCGTCACGGAATCACCGATATGCGTGACATTGTTGAAGGCGATATTAGATTTACGCAACATTTTGGAGCAGGCAGATGAAATTTCCAATCTCCTGGATATCTGAATTTGTAAAACTTCCTGCAGAAATAAATGTTGAGATTATTACTCAGGCACTTGTCGGCGCTGGTTTCGAAGTCGAAGGTGTTCAAAACTTAGCTGATGAAATTAATGGCCCAATCAAATTCGGAAAAGTAATTTCCATAGAAGAGATTACTGAGTATAAAAAACCAATCAGATGGGTAAGTGTCGATGTTGGTGAGATTCGCAATGTAATTTGTGGGGCCCAAAATTTTAAAGTTGGTGATCATGTTGTTGTCGCGTTACCTGGCGCTTTACTTCCAGGACCTTTCCCAATCACCGCGAGAGAAACTTACGGTCGCACCAGCGATGGAATGATCTGTAGTGCTAGAGAATTGGGAATGGGTGATGACCATACTGGAATCTTGGTCATGCATGAACAAGATGCACCGATCGGTAGTGATGCGATTGCAACTTTAGGATTAGATGAAAAGATTTTCGATATCGCGATTAATCCAGATCGTGGTTATGCCATGTCTATCCGCGGAATTGCTCGCGAGATTGCAACGGCACTAAATCTTGATTATCTAGATCCAGCATCCTTAGTTGAAGTAAATGATTCGAAAGAGCTATCCGGTCCAATTAAGGTGAAAATTAAAGAGGGTGCTGACCGAATTCACCTTCGCTCTGTTTCTGGAGTAAATCCAGATGCACCATCTCCGCTTTGGATGGTTCGCAGATTACAAATGTGTGGCATGAGATCTATCTCTATCGCAGTTGATATTACAAATTACGTAATGATCGAATTAGGACAGCCGCTCCATGCTTTTGATTCTGATCGCATTAAAGGTTCCATTACTGTTCGATCGGCAAAAGAGATTAAAACAATCAAAACTCTTGATGAGCAAGAGCGCGAATTATTCGCAGAAAATCTATTAATCGCTGATGATTCAGGAGCGCTAGCAATTGCCGGAACCATGGGCGGATTTGAATCCGAAGTAACCTCAAAAACCAAGGCTATTACTATTGAAGCAGCTCACTTCGATTCAGTAATGATTGCCAAAAATGCTCGCTCCCAAAAATTATCAACGGAAGCTTCACGACGGTTTGAACGCGGTGTAGATCCACAGCTCACACATATTGCATCGATGCGGGCAGTAAATCTTTTGGTTGAACACACTGGAGCAAAGTACATTGGCTTTAATGCGGTAGATAATTTAATCCCTGCGCAAAAGATCGACTTTGATCCACAAGCTCCAAGTAAAGTTATTGGTGGAAATTACAGTAACGAAGTAGTAAGAGGAGTTCTGCTTGCAATTGGTTGTGAAATTAGTGAAGGCAAAAATGGGCATTGGCAGATTACCTGCCCTTCTTGGCGACCAGATTTAAATGTAAGTATTGATCTTGTCGAAGAGGTAGCTAGGTTGAATGGTTATGAAAATATTCCATCCATTCTTCCTCCGTCACCACTCAGTCGGGGATTAACTCCAGCACAACGTCGTCGCAGACGCGTGGTTCAACTGTTGGCAAATCGCGGATTAACTGAAGTTCAAAGTTATCCATTTATTAGTGCTGAAACTATTTCGATAATGGGCTTTACTGGAGATCGCGCAAAAGCGTATCGACTAGCAAACCCAATCTCAGAAGAAGAACCATTTTTACGAACGCATTTAGTTCCTGGATTGATTCAAGTTGGGCTAAAGAATTTTAGTAGGGGAGTGAGATCACTTGGTATCTTTGAAATTGGAAATATATATCGAGCAGTAAATGAACCATCTGATTCACCAATTCTTGGAGTCAATGCAAAACCTTCGACAAAAGAGATTGCTAAATTATTAGCTCATGTTCCCAAGCAACCACTTTGCGTCGGTGGATTTTTTGCTGGTGCTTTAGAACGCGAGAGCTGGTGGGGTAAAGGTCGAAATTTTGATTGGAGTGATGCAACACAGGCCGCTGTTGATGTAGTTCGTAGTTGCGGATGGGAACCTACGATCCACGCAAGTGATTTCGCTCCATGGCATCCCGGACGATGTGCAGAGTTGCGAGTCAATGGAGTCATGGTTGGGCATTCAGGGGAGTTACATCCACGAGTTATATCTGCGTTAGGATTACCAGAACGTTCTGGTGCATTTATGGTCAATCTCGATGCAATTACTTATCCTGAATCGGTAAAAGCCAAATCGATCACAACTATGGTTCCGACAATTCAAGATATAGCGCTGATTGTTAGTAGTGAAGTTGTGTTAGTTGATTTAATAAACGCATTAACTCAAGGGGCTGGCTCCTTGCTAGAGAAAATAGAATTATTTGATCGGTACACAGGGCCAGGGGTGGCTGCGGGCCAAATTTCCTACGCTTTTACGCTCACCTTCAGGGCCGCAGATCGCACTTTGACTGCAGAAGAGGTTGCTGGTCACCGAGCTAGTGCAATCGAGAGCGCCAACAAGGCCTGTGGAGCGGTGCTCCGAACTTAAATCCGCTAGTTGAGGCGATTTTAATGCATAAAATTGCATAATAACGCATAAATACTGTATATTATGAGAATGAAAATCGGAGTGGTTGGTGCCAGCGGTTATGCCGGTGGGGAGTTGCTACGTTTGGTGAGCACACATCCCGAATTTGAAATTTGTGCGGCGATGGCAGCTTCATCAGCTGGAACTCAGATCACCGAAATCCACCCCCATCTACGTTCTTTTTCGGATCAAAAATTTACTGCGGTAGATATCGCATTACTCAACTCTTTAGATTTGGTTTTTTTAGCATTGCCGCATGGAGAGTCAGCTAAATTAATTTCGCAGTTAACGACTCCAAAGATCGTGGATCTTGGCGCGGATTTCAGATTAGAAAGTGGCGAATCTTGGAATCAGTTTTACGGTGGAACACATGCCGGTACATGGACTTATGGTTTGCCAGAAATGCCAGGGCAACGAGAAAAAATAAAAAAGGCAACACAGATTGCAAATCCTGGTTGTTATGCAACTGCGATCTCAGTTGGACTTATGCCACTTATTCCTTTTATAACAAATGAAGGTTTGAAAGAAATTACTGTTGTTGCTGCATCAGGAACTACCGGAGCCGGAAGATCATTAAAGAATAATTTACTTGCAAGTGAAGTAATGGGCTCGCTCTCAGCTTATAAAGTTGGGGGAGTTCATCAACACACTCCTGAAATTGAAGAAAACATCCAGCGGATTACGAAGAAGGACATAACGCTCTCTTTTATTCCAATTTTAGCTCCGATGCCAAGAGGAATTTTGGCAACTATCAGCGCTACGGTCTCTGCTGATATAACATTAACTCAATTACAAGATACTTTTGAAAATGCATATGCAAAAGAATATTTTATTGAAGTTTTAACTCAAGGTGAAACATTACAAACATCTTCCTTGACCGGAAGCAATGGATTACAAATTCAGATTTCTTTGGACAAACGAACCAACAAAGCAATTATTATTACTGGGATAGATAATTTAGGAAAAGGAGCTGCCGGACAAGCGATTCAAAATGCAAATTTAATTTGTGGCTTTGCCGAGGATGCAGGACTGACGCCAGTTGGCTTGCACTCATGAGCACCAATCCAAAAGGTTTTTTGGCCACAGGAGTTGCTGCTGGCTTGAAAAGTAGTGGTTTGCCAGATTTAGCGTTGATTCAAAATGTTGGTCTGCTAAAAAGTGCCGCTGCGGTCTTTACTAAGAATCGGGTGATTGCAGCCCCTGTTATCTGGAGTCAACAGGTGATCAAAGATGGAAAGATTGAAGCAGTTCTACTGAACTCTGGCGGGGCTAACGCCTGTACTGGTCCTGAGGGTTTCGCAGATACTCACAAAAGTGCTGAAATTGTTTCGGAAAGTTTAGGGATTTCTTCTTCAGATACTTTTATTTGCTCAACGGGTTTAATTGGTGTTCGACTTCCAATGGACAAAATTGAATCAGGCGTCGCACTGGCGGTGAGCACGCTCAATTCAGATGATTGGGATGGTGCGGCAAATGCCATTATGACAACGGATTCCAAACCAAAAATCGCTAGATCAAATATTGATGGTATTTCATTTATCGGAATTGCAAAAGGCGCTGGAATGTTGGCTCCATCTTTAGCAACTATGTTATGTGTCTTAGCAACGGACGCAGTTGTTGAGCCAGATGAGCTAAATACAGCTCTTGAATTTGCAACGGATCAAACATTTGACCGTATAGATTCAGATGGATGCACATCTACTAATGACACTGTTTTGGTAATGGCTTCAGGATCCTCCGGGGTAAAAATTTCCCTGGAGAACTTAAAGAAACAATTGGTAGGAGTCTGCGCCTCGCTAGCTCATCAATTGATAAGTGACGCAGAGGGTCACACAAAAATAATCGCTGTAAGAGTTATAAATGCTGTAAATGAAAATGATGCAGTGTCTGTCGGTCGGGCGTGCGCGCGGAACAACTTGTTGAAATGCGCTATTTTTGGGGAAGATGCGAATTGGGGACGGATTCTTGCTGCAGTTGGTGTCACGGATGCAATTTTTGACCCAACAGATTTAGATGTCTCCATTAATGGAGTAATGATTGCAAAGAACAGTGCCCCATGGGCTGATCGTGATCTTGTCGACATGAGCGGCAAAGATGTCTCAATTTTGATTGATTTAAAAAGTGGAAACTCTGAAGCAATAGTTTGGACAAATGATTTAAGCACAATGTACGTACATGAGAATTCGGCGTACTCATCATGATAGTTATTAAATATGGTGGACATGCGATGACAGATGCGAGCCTCCAAAGCGCGTTTGCTAATGAAGTAGTTTCATTACATAGAAGCGGAAAGCAACCTGTTGTGGTTCATGGTGGAGGACCGCAGATAGAAGCTGCATTACAAAAACTAGGGATCAAATCAGAATTTATCTCCGGATTACGAGTGACCACTCCAGAGATTATGGATGTTGTCCAGCAGGTTTTGTGTGGAGAAGTTCTGAAATCTGTTGTTAGTTCAATCAATAAAGCTGGTGGAAAAGCTGTTGGCATTACCGGTCGCGATTCAAATTTGATAACTGCGATACGTAAACCCAAAGTCATTAATGGAGCGTCAGTAGATTTGGGTTTGGTTGGCGAGATTGATCATGTCGATGCATCGGTAGTTACGACGTTGCTTGCAGACGGACACATTCCAGTGATTGCTTCAGTTAGCCAGGATAAAAATGGGGAGACATTAAATGTAAATGCAGACATCGCTGCGGGCGCAATTGCCGGGGCTTTAAAAGCGGAGTTGGCTCTTTTTTTGACTGATGTCTCAGGCCTATATCGAAATTGGCCAGATGAGAGTTCTTTGATTAACGAAATTTCTGTTACTGAAGCGCGTAAATTACTACCTGCTTTAAACGCGGGAATGATTCCTAAAATCACCGCTTGCTTAAATGCAATCGACTCTGGAGCCACCTGTGCTCGAATTAGTGACGGAAGAATTTCTGGCGCAATTAATAACGCGGTTTCTGGAACCGTAGGAACATTGGTGTATTCATGAGCATTGCAGACCAGTGGAATGATGCGTTCACTTCAAATTACGGATCGCCACGGTTATTACTCACTGAAGGCAAAGGTTTGAATGTAAAGGACAGCAACGGTCGGGAGTATCGGGATTTTCTTGGGGGTATCGCAACCAACATAGTTGGCCATGCCCACCCTAAAGTTATCAAGGCTGTCGAAGATCAAATAAGGACTCTTTCACACGTCAGTAATTTGTATGCGCATCCACAAGTACTAGAACTTGCAAAGAAATTGAAAGAACTTGTTGGCGACGATTCAGCAAGAATATTCTTTTGCAACTCTGGCGCAGAAGCAAATGAAGCGGCGATTAAGGCTTCACGTCTAACTGGAAAATCTAGAATTGTCGCTTTCACAAATAGTTTCCACGGCAGAACTATGGGTTCCTTATCAATAACAGGACAGCCAGGTAAAGCTGCACCCTTTGAACCCCTGCTTCCCGGAGTTAAATTCTTAAAGTATGGAGATTTCAAAAGTTTGAAAAGAGGAATTACCAAACGTACTGCGATGGTAATGATCGAACCCATTCAGGGAGAAGCTGGTGTTTTAACTCTTCCCAAAGGTTTTCTGAAAGCCCTCAGAGAAAGATGTACTGAAGTTGGAGCCCTACTAACAATTGATGAAGTTCAAACTGGAATGGGCAGAACTGGAAAGTGGTTTGGGTATCAACATGAAGGCATAAAACCGGACATCATCACGCTAGCAAAAGGATTAGGTGGCGGATTACCTCTGGGCGCCATGATTGCACTTGGTGAAAGCGCGAAGTTATTTACTCCCGGAACTCATGGTTCAACTTTTGGTGGCAATCCAATAAGTGTGGCTGCTTCACGTGCAGCAATTTCGGTAATCGAAGATGATCAATTACTTTCAAAAATTTCTGCATTTGGTGAACTGATAATCAGTACAGCTCAAACATTTCCAAAAGTGAAAGAAGTTCGTGGCGCTGGGCTATTGATCGGAATCGAATTTATTGAACCAATTGGAGCAGAGATCTTGGCAGCTTTGGAAGATCGTGGATTCTTAGTTAACTCACCCAATCCCACGACCATACGAATCTCACCACCACTTATCGCTGCTGAAGCAGATGTAAATGATTTTCTGGTCGCCCTTCGCGCAATATTGGTAGGTAGATTATGAGTACTCCTCACACAAAAGTTGCTCGACAAGAAATAATTAAAGATTGGATTACCCAAGGCAGCATTCATTCGCAAATCGAAATTGTTGATCGCTTGAAAAATTCAGGCTTCGATGTCACTCAAGCGACCGTTAGTCGTGATTTGGAGGAGATTGGTGCGGTACGCGGAAGAGATTCACAAGGAGATCCAAATTATCGAATCAATCAAGAAGCAGGTGATGAGCCATTAAGTAAAGTTTCCCGGTTAATCAGCGATTTATTAGTAGATGTGAAATCAAGTGGCAATTTAACAGTTTTGCGTACTCCACCTGGCGGCGCTCAATTACTAGCAAGCGCTTTAGATCGCGCTTCAAGAGCCGGCACTATTCCAGAAATTATTGGCACAATTGCTGGAGATGACACAGTGTTAGTTGTTTCGAGCCAAGCTGATGGCGCTGAGCGAAACGCACAGTTATTACTGAGTTTGGCACAATCGGAACAGATATGATTTTGATCGGTTACGACATTCATTTTTGTAAAAAGTTAGGGGAGATGTAATGGCGCTTTGGGGTGGCAGATTTGCAGATGCTCCTTCTGATGCACTTGCAGCGCTCTCTCGTAGCGTGCATTTTGATTGGAGATTAGCTCCATACGATCTTGATAGCAGCCAAGTGCATCTTACAAATCTATTAAATTCAAAAATTGTTTCGCAAAGCGATTTCGAGAAAATTAAAGCCGCGATTAATTTATTAAGAGTTGATGTTGTTTCGGGAAAAGTTTTGCCAAATAGCGGAGATGAAGATGTCCACTCAGCATTAGAGCGGATTCTCAGTGAGCGGATTGGTGAGATTGGAGGCGCATTAAGAGCCGGAAGATCACGCAATGATCAAATTGCCACTGATTTACGTCTTTACTTAAGAGATGTCGGCGTGGGACTGGCGCAACTACTCTTAGATTTAGAGAAAGCATTGGTAAAACTGGCGGCCGAGTATTCCGATGCGCCGGCGCCAGGTTTTACCCATTTGCAACATGCTCAACCTGTAATTTTTGGTCATGAGTTGGCTAAACATGCACATGCACTATCGCGAGATATCGAAAGATTGCAACAGTGGTGGGAACGCACGGGTGTTAGTCCACTTGGGGCTGGAGCCCTATCTGGTTCAGCGCTATCAACTGATCCAGTATTAAGCGCTCATACTCTTGGATTTCATAGTTCTGCCGAAAATAGTATTGATGCAGTTCGTGATCGCGATTTCGCTGCCGAATTTTTATTTATTGCTGCATTGATCGGGGTGCATCTTTCTCAAATTGGAGAAGAGTGGACGATCTGGGCGACTACAGAGTTCGGCTGGGCAAAATTAAATGATGCTTATTCAACTGGCTCATCAATAATGCCGCAAAAAAAGAATCCAGATATTGCTGAATTAGCTCGTGGAAAATCCGGAAGATTAATCGGCGATTTAACTGGCTTGTTAGTAACCTTAAAAGGTTTGCCATTCGCATATAACCGGGATCTCCAAGAAGATAAAGAACCAGTTTTTGACGCAGTAGATACTTTGGAGATCTTATTGCCGGCTTTGACTGGAATGGTCTCGACCACAATTTTTGATCGTGAAAAAATGGCAACAGGGGCACCACTTGGTTTTTCACTTGCAACAGAAATCGCTGATTTTCTTGCAAAAGAAGGAGTAGTTTTTGCCCAAGCTCATGAAATTGCTAGCCGAGCTGTTGCTCTTTGTGAAAACAGCGGACGTCAACTGGAGGAGTTAACTCTAACTGAACTATCTACTCTGCATCCAAAACTGACTGACTCAGTAAAGAAATCCTTAACTGTTAAAGGTGCGCTAGAGGCGCGCGATAGTTATGGGGCAACATCGCCGAAACAAGTACGCGCCCAATTAAGCAGATTAGATACGCTTATGGTTTCCCAACAACAATGGATAGAAACCAGAGTGATTGATCTATGAGCGAGAACTCTTTACTGACCGAACTGGAATGGCGCGGTTTAATTTCGCAGACCACCGATCGAAAAGAGCTATCTGAAGCTTTAGATAAAAAGCCATTAACTTTGTATGTGGGTTTTGATCCAACAGCACCAAGTTTGCATGTTGGAAACCTGGTAGTACTCCTTACATTGCGCAGATTTCAATTAGCCGGCCACAGACCTATTGCACTTGTTGGTGGCGCTACTGGCTTAGTTGGGGATCCAAGTGGAAGGTCAGACGAACGCACACTTAATGAAGAGGCCACCGTTAAAGAGTGGGTCGAACGGATCCGCAAACAAGTTTCCAAATTTATAGATTTTGATTTAACTCCGAATGGTGCGTTAGTTGCAAACAACTTAGATTGGACTGCGCCATTATCTGCAATTGAATTTCTGCGTGACATTGGTAAATATTTTTCGGTAAATCTGATGCTAAGCAAGGATTCAGTTTCATCTCGTTTAGAAAGTAATGGAATTTCCTATACGGAATTTTCATACCAAGTTTTGCAATCTTATGATTTCTTGGAACTATTTAGACGTGAGAACTGTGTTTTACAAATCGGCGGCAGTGATCAATGGGGCAATATAACTGCCGGCCTTGACCTAATTAGACGTGTTACTGGTGGATCTGCACACGCTTTAACCATTCCCTTATTGGCAAAAACTGATGGAAGTAAATTTGGAAAAACTGCTGCGGGAAGCATTTGGTTAGATCCAGAGCTAACTTCTCCCTATGCTTTTTATCAATATTGGTTTAATAGTGATGACAAAGATGTAATTCCATTTATTAAAGTATTTACATTTGCCTCTCGTGAGGAAACATCTAAATTAGAAAAAGAGGTCAATGAAAATCCTAGTGCCCGAAACGCGCAAAGATATTTAGCACGTGAATTAACTTCACTTGTACATTCACCTGAAGTTATTGAGCGGATCGAATTAGTTTCAAAAGCACTATTTGGTCAAGGAGAGTTGAATGAAGTTGATTTAGAAACTTTGGCATCTGCAGCTAATCAACTTCCAAATACAGTAATCGAAGGAGAATTCCCTTCGGTGATTGATTTATTTCACGCCGCAGGGATTGTTGAATCAAAATCAGCAGCACGTCGCCTAATTAAAGAGGGCGGTGCATATATAAATAATCAAAGAGTGGCTGATGAGAACGCTATTCCGACCGAATCAGAGTTAATTCACGGCCGATATTTGATTTTGCGAAAAGGTAAAAAAGAGTTGGGAGTCGTAATTAAGGGCTGATTCTGGAGTGGATCTGGGTCAAATCTAACTAGCAATCCGGGGCG
The DNA here is from genome assembly GCA_014190175.1 of Actinomycetes bacterium. The sequence goes on from BJFZ01000039.1 coordinate 10,962, forward strand.
AAAATCCGGGCCAAATACCCAATTTGACCCTAGCGCCGGAGTACCTCTAATCTAAGCCCTTCGCTGAGAAACGGACGGTAACGGACGTTCAGCTAAAGCCTCATCGAAATACCCAGGTTTACCTGCGTGTAACTAGAAGAGCACGCCCCAATAGATAGTTTAAAAACTTGAAATTGGTGCGCATCCGTACCTTGAGAACTCAACAGCGTGCCATTAGTCAATGCCAATTTTTAAAACCTCGTCGGCGTTGAATTTTCCTTATTTATAGGGGTTATTTAGCGTCGCGATTCCTTTGGTAGAAGACAATATAAACGACAGTTTGTTTGTCACTTCTGCCGGGAGAACTTCCAAATTTTTTTGGAGAGTTTGATCCTGGCTCAGGACGAACGCTGGCGGCGTGCTTAACACATGCAAGTCGAACGATGAACTTCCTTCGGGAAGGGATTAGTGGCGAACGGGTGAGTAACACGTGAGAAATCTGCCCTTCACTCTGGAATAACTCCGGGAAACCGGAGCTAATACCGGATACTCAAATCTGGCGGCATCGCTGGATTTGGAAAGTTTTTCGGTGAGGGATGATCTCGCGGCCTATCAGCTTGTTGGTGAGGTAACGGCTCACCAAGGCTACGACGGGTAACCGGCCTGAGAGGGCGAACGGTCACACTGGGACTGAGACACG
>BJFZ01000040.1 GCA_014190175.1 Actinomycetes bacterium
GAGCTCCCCACTCGCTGGCTAGCCATTTTTCTTTTAACGAGGAGAGCACGCTCTCATCGAAGGCACCTTCATCAGCGCTTCCCGGCAACTCATCTTCATCCAAAAGTGCAACATCTCCGAATCTTTCTTCTAGCCAACTATGGAAAGCAGTTCCGCGGCGGGCGATTGGGTCTGGCTTAAATGGAAGTGGTCTTCTAATTCGAGCCGCAAACTCCTTTTGATCCGCCGCCAGAGCAAGTAAGGCTGAAACTGATAACCGTGGTGGAAGTTTGACGATGATTTCACTTTTATCTCGTTGCTGCTCTTGAAGTGCCAACTCCACGCCACTCTTAAGTTCTAAAATCTTTTGGTCTAACTGAGCGTTTTCTGAAATTATTGCAAAGTTGGAATTATTATTTTGTAATGCTTTTAATAATCTTTCAAAGTTAGGTCGACGTTTACCAAGTGGGTCAACTGGCCATGGCGCACTCTTTGGATTAACTAAACCAGGATTTTCTGGGTCAGTTGGTGGTGCATCAATCTCGCCGGCAACTTCGCCACCAATTTTCACGACTTGATTAAATACATCTTTATATAACGAACTCGGGGGTACGAAATTTTTTCCGTTTCGCCACCACGAAGTAGTACAAAAGAGATGGCTACGCGCTCTGGTGACCGCAACGTAAGCCAACCGTTGTTCTTCATCACCTTTGCGATCATTGCAATATAAGTGATAGTTCCCGATTTCATCATGTACATCTTTTGTCGTAATACATCTTTGTAATTCAAGCGGTTTGAAACGATCCCGATCTAAACGGAGTGGGAATGGCACTGTTCCTTCATCTTTAAGCCAATTCTCCCCAGATTTTTCTGATGGGAACACACCCTCTGCTAATCCTGGCAAAACTACTAGATCCCATTCGCCGCCTTTTGCTCCGTGGACTGTCAGAATCTGCACAACATCTTTTCTAACTTCTACTCCACCGGCGCGTAGACCACCTTCTTCGCGATCTGCCACATCTATCCAAGTTAAAAATGAACTCAGCGATCCACCCTGGCTATAAAAATTATTAGCTTCATCAATAAATCGATCTAGGTAACGTCGATTATGTTCTGTAAGTGCTACATCCACTGCTAAATATAATTCGCGTTCAATTGCGACAATCAAATCTGGAATTGGCAAATGCACTTTCTTACGTAATCTCTGAATCTGTTTTGCCAGTGCTACCAAACGCGGGTAGCCGACTTCAGAAAAACTGTCACGAACATTAGATTTACTACTTCCTCGTTGCACTACTTTAGATAGCTCAGCTGACTCAGCTAGCTCATCTAGCGCTTCTACGATTGATGAGCGGGCCAACTCATCACTTTCGACATCCGAACCATTGAGTACGCGCTCCACTAGATTGCGGCCGGGTTCACGCTCACTCGCTCTACTACGCGCGAACTTTCCAAGGGCAGCAATATCCGCTGGGCCAATTCGCCAATATCCATTGTTCAATAAACGCATCAAAGCGGTTCCGGCATCGGGCAATGCAATAACTCGCAACATGGCATGAATCTCGGCGACTTCTGGAATATGGATTAAGCCATCAATGCCAACAACTTCAACTGGAATTTCGAGCGCTCGTAGTGCGCTTTCAATTTCAGAAATCTGCGAACGATTACGAACTAAAATTGCGGTTGATTCCACGAAGCGAAAAGTTGGATCTTTTTTCTTTCTTTCAATTAATTCTGGAAGTTGCTGTCGAGCTTCTTTACTCCAAAAACTCACAAGATGATCGGCGATCGCCTCTGCTTCAAGTTCGACTGTTGCGTAAATCCCACAACTTAATTCAGCTGGTGCTGCTGTTGGTTTTGGACCAAGTTTAGAAATCTTAGAATTTGAGTTGCCGGTGGAATTAATTGGGTTTCGCAAAGATTCTGAAACGGTATTAGCAAGATCTAAAATCCCATGATCATTTCGCCAACTAATTAACAAGGTGTAAGTTTCGGCTAATTTTCCATCTTTGCTTCGAAAATCCGAAGGAAATGCAGCAATGGTGTCACTGCTTGCACCGCGCCAGGCATAAATTGCTTGACAAGGATCACCCACGGCCGTAATCGGGTGCCCGCCACCAAAGAGTGCTTGCATTAATCGCAACTGTGAGGCTGATGTATCTTGATACTCATCAAGGAGTACGACTTGATATTTTTCCCGCTCAATTGCCCCGACATCTGGAAATTTGCCAGCTATATCTGCAGCCAAACTCATTTGATCATCAAAAGTCAGTTCAGATTTTCGGGCTCGCTCGTTTATCACTCTCTCGACGATCGGAAGTAATTGCAAACGAGCTTTTTGAGCAGTAATTATTGGCAAAACATCTGCATAATATGGTGCAAATTTATTTCTAGCAACTGGTTCAACATTTAATACCTCAGACAGGAATTGTTCGGTGAACTCCGTAATTTTTGAAATCTCAACTTCATGCTCTTTGATCTGCGAAACTAATTTTAAAACATCTTTTATCACTGTGCTCAGTAAACTTTCTACATCTGACATATCTCCGTCATAATTACGAACAATTTTTTCAACTTGTTGCCATGCCGCAGCTTCCCCCAACATGGACTCAGGCGGTTCGATACCTAATCGTAAGGAATGTGAGGCGGCAATTTTGTTTGCATAAGAGTGATAAGTTGAAATACTTGGTTCACCGCTGAAGATTCTTACCTTGTCATTAACTCCTAATTTCGCACGATACTCTGCTGAGCGCTCTAAGACCCGCAAACTATTACGTACCTTCACTGCTAAATCATTTGCAGATTTACGGGTAAATGTTAATCCTAAAATTTTATCTGGCTCAACTAATCCGTTTGCAATCAAATATATAACGCGGGTACTCATAGTCTCAGTTTTTCCAGATCCAGCCCCTGCAATTACAACAGCCGGCCGATCATTGGGAGAGGCGATAATTTTTGCTTGCTCGGGAGTAGGAGGGTATTGGCCAAGTATCGCGGCTATCTCTTCAGGTGAAAATTTCACATCTTTGTTCATGGGAATTTGATTCATAATAATTTCGCTCATGAGAATAAGGACCGCCCCTCATTCTTGATTGGGCATGATGCAATTACGCCACAAGTGCGACAAAGAGAATTTTCAGTTGCAATAAATTTTGCGGCAGCCATTAACTCACTATCACGCAATATTTCACCACGTACAGTTTCAACATTAATCGGCGCCTGTTTGCGATCGGCACCTTTTTTGCCATCTGCTGCGTAGTACAGCAAGGCTCCACCCGGTGTTTTATTATCTGCAAAGTTTTTGAAACCGCCCTCTGCTACCGCTAGTTGATATGCGGCTAATTGGGCGTGCTCTTTACCATCAGGAATTGAAATTACATTTTTTGCAGTTTTCAAATCAACGATGATTAAAGATCCGTCGACTGCTAATTCAAGCCGATCCACACTTCCTTTTATTAACGCCCGACCTAATGTAAAAGAAAAACTCTCTTCGACTGCCAATAGTTGGGTTGGTCTTTGCTGATGCCAATTTGTGAACTTAACTAACATCTCTACGGCGCGATCTCGTTCCTTGCTTTCACTCCAACCTTCACCTAATTCTAATTTGCTCCATAAAATTTTCAACTCACTAGTTAGTTCATTAACATTTGCACCATTAATTACTCGTGCAGCTAATTCATGAAATGCACTTCCCAATAGTTGCGCATTTGAATCACCATCTCTGCCGCCATGGTTTTCTAAAACCCATTTCAAAGAACATTTACGTAGCGTTTCAAGAGAACTCGGTGAAATTTTTAATGGTTCGCCATCTGCAACCAAGGGAGCATCTGTCGAAAGCGGGAGTGCGCCGTACCATCGCTGTGGATTAGCCGCTGAAATTCCAGCTTTATCCAAAGTCTTGAGCAAAGTTACCGCAGCCGCAAAATCTTCTGGCTTACTAGTGGAATCTTCGGCAATTTTTCGCAATTTTGCTACAAGTAATGCCGGCGGTAAATATGTTGGAAGTTTTAACTCAGGCGCACCTGTCGGATAAAGATGATCTTCCACTTCAGCAAAAAATTGTGAAGGTTGTTCCTCGCCTCCTGTTGTCGATGTTAAGAATAAGTATCTGCGTGCCCTGGTAAGAGCGTTATAAAATAAGCGCCGCTCATCATCTAATAAAGCAGATGCAGCCCCTAACAAATGCTCGCTTTCACTTCTCGCTGCTGCAACATCGCGTCTGGCAATTTCAGCAAGTCGTTCACTTCCTAGTAAAGATCCGCGCGCCTTGAGATTTGGCCATCTGCCTTCCTCAACTCCGGCTACTGCAACTACATCCCATTCACGACCTTTTGCCGAATGTGCTGTGAGGATCTCAACTACTCCAGTTCGTGCGGCTCTAGTCGCGATTGTGTCCGCCTCAATAACTTCACTTTCAATCTGTTTTATAAATGCTCCTGCACTTGCCCCTGGATACCGGTCTGCATGTCTGGCTGCTGCTTCAAAGAGTGAGAGCACCGCATCTAAATTGCTATCGGCACTGCTGTCACCTTCAATAGCTGCACTTTGCCAGAGTTGCGAAATTTTTCTTCCGTCGTCAGAAAGAGCGTTATCCCATATCTCCCACAAAACATTTTCACTTTGTGCTGCTTTTCGATTTGCAGCTTTTACGGCCACAGCAATTAAATCTGAAATTCTTTTAGCCGCGGCAAACTCATTCCAATCAAAATCGGCCATAGGGGTAAGTAATAAGTCACGTAAAATCTCATGAGTATTTTGTGGTTTTTCAAGAGTTTCAACATTTTCAACATCGCGCATCTTTAACAAGGTGTATCGCATTCGCCGCAAAGTTAGCGGATCGCCTCCCGCAAATGGTGATAGTAAGAGTGCTTCAATATTTTCTGGATTTAATATTTCGCGACGTCGTTCATCAGAGTGAACTAATCCAATTCTGGCAATCAAAATCATTGGCGAGATAGCACTTTGCAAAATCAATGGTATTGAATTCGAGTCTTGGGCTACTGGAATCCCTAACGCTCCTAAAGTCCTTCTTAACGTTGCCGTCCTCGCACCAGGTGAGCGCAGGATTATCGCCATTTTGTTATAAGGGATTCCCTCCCCCAAATGCAGCGAATGGAAATGATGGGCGATAAAACGGGCCTCTTCATGGGCTGTTTCTAATCGGGCAGTTAAAATCTCGCCACTCAAAGAAATCGCTTTTTTGTCTTGCTCAACTTCCACAACTTGTTCACTTTGCGCACTCTTTTTACTTTGCTTAACTTCACAAACTCGCTCGCGATGATCGGTAATCCGTGAGTACCTAAAACCTTTTGCGATCGACACTGTTAAATTATTTATCTCAACAGTTGAACGGTAATTTTTTAGTAAATAGCTAATTTTGGCTGGATTACCGTTGGAATCGGCAAATGAATCAGCAGCACGTGAAACACCTTCAGGATCTGCTCCCCTAAATCTTCCAACTGCTAAATCTGGATCTGCAAATAATGTTAACTCTTGGGCTGAAAGTAATTTTATTAATGAACGATGTGCTGGATCACTTTCCTGATACTCATCAACTAAAACAACTTTATATTTATCGCGTAATTCTTGGTGCAGTTTTTCATTACGAGCAATTAAATTAATAGCATTGATAATTAACTCACTTGGATCTAATTTATAATCTTCATCAATAGTTCGACTATGTGTGTATTCCAAATAGAATTTACTTGCCGGTAACCATAATGGAAAATTTTCACTTGAACTTAAATGCGCTAATTGATCTGGATTAATTCCACGCTCTGTTGCGCGCATAATTAGATCACGCATTTCGCGAGCAAATGCACCAGTCTTTACGGCCGCCAACAACTCCTCTGGCCATCCAGCTAAATTTGAAATTGCGGACGGGCCTAATAACTCTCTAATGTAAAAATCTTGTTCAGCGCCTGACAAAAGTGTTGGTGGTTTTTTCCCATTTTGTGCAGCATGTGCTCTTAGTAATCCAAATGCAAATGCCGGAATTGTTTTAACAATTGCTCCATTAATACTTTTAGGAATCTGAGAAACTATTGCGTCATTTAATTCGGTCGCTCTTTCCCGATCAAAAGTAAGCAATAAAATTTGATTTGGATCAATGCCTTCTTCAATATATGACAGCGCTCTTTCAATCATTAATGCGCTTTTGCCAGTTCCGGGACCACCTAAAACCAGTAGTGGCGAACCGCGATGAGCGACCACAGATTTTTGCTCATCTGATAATTCCAACCGTTGACCCGGGTTAATGCCGGGATCACGAATTAGCTTTAAATTGGCCACTGGCTTATTCAAGCCGAGCCACCTGACAGTGGTGGCCATAGGCGCGTTTTAGCAGCACGCCGATCTCGAAGTAATTCTTGGCGCCCGGCTAAATCAAGCGTAAAGCCGCTGGTGAGCCGTATTCCGCTAATGCCACTAGTTCTTTAAGCCACCAGTTATTTAGAGCTTAATCCCGCTTTTTAGCACGAGCAGTTAGTCGGCCTCGCTCATTTTGATCAAAGATAACTTTGCGGATTCGAACTGTTGCCGGCGTAACTTCTACGCACTCATCTTCACGGCAAAATTCAAGAGCTTGCTCGAGGTTTAAATGCTTAGGTGGAACTAGACGTTCTGCATCGTCAGATCCAGATGCACGCATATTTGTTAACTTCTTTTCACGAACTGCGTTGACATCCATATCTTCATTTCGTGCATTCTCGCCAACAATCATTCCTTCATAAACTTCAGAACCTGGCTCAACAAATATTGTTCCGCGCTCTTGCAACGATGAAAGTGCGTAAGAGGTAACCATTCCGCGTCGGTCAGCAACTAATGAACCAGTTGGACGGGTGCGAATTTCACCTTGCCATGGTTCGTAACCATCAAAGACGTGGTGCAAAAGTCCGGTACCGCGAGTTTCTGTTAAGAATTCAGTACGGAAACCAATTAATCCACGTGATGGGACTGAGAAATCAAGACGAATCCATCCAGTTCCGTGATTTGTCATCTGCTCCATACGGCCTTTTCGACTTGCCATTAATTGGGTGATAACACCTAGAAACTCTTCTGGAACATCAATTGTTAAACGCTCCATCGGTTCGTGCAATTTTCCATCAATTGTCTTGGTAACAACTTGTGGCTTTCCAACAGTTAATTCAAAACCTTCCCGGCGCATAATTTCAACTAATACTGCAAGTTGTAATTCACCGCGTCCCTGAACTTCCCAAGAATCAGGACGTTCAGTTGGCAACAAGCGCAGTGAAACATTTCCAACTAACTCTGCATCAAGTCTGTTTTTTACTAAACGAGCAGTTAATTTCTTACCACTTTGTCCAGCAAGTGGTGAAATGTTGATTCCAATAGTCATCGAAATACTTGGCTCATCCACTGTAATTAATGGAAGCGCAATTGGATGTTCGGGATCAGTTAAAGATTCGCCAATTGTAATTGTCTCAAAACCAGCTACTGCGATGATGTCACCAGGACCAGCTTTTTCAACAGGCACGCGATCTAAACCATTGTTCATCAGCAACTCAACAACTTTTGCGCGTTCAACACTTCCATCAACTTTAATCCAGGCTACTTGCTGACCTTTATTGATCTCGCCTTGATGAATTCGGCAGATCGCTAAACGTCCTAAGTAAGGAGATGCGTCAAGGTTGGTAACTTGTGCTTGAAGTGGAGCGCCTTCGTTATAACTTGGTGCTGGAATTGCTGCGTAAATTGTTTCAAACAATGCATCCAAGTTTTCATCTTCTGGCATAGTGCCGTTTTCGGGACGCGCACTTCCAGCACGACCAGCTTTTGCACATGCATAAATAATTGGAAAATCAATCTGTTTCTCAGTTGCATCAAGATCTAAGAAAAGTTCATAGGTTTCGTCCACAACTTCTGCAATACGCGCATCCGGGCGATCTACTTTATTAATAACTAAAATAACTGGCAGATTTTTTGATAGCGCTTTACGAAGTACGAAGCGAGTTTGTGGCAAAGGGCCTTCAGATGCATCAACAAGAAGCAGAACTCCGTTAACCATTTCAAGACCGCGCTCTACTTCGCCACCGAAATCTGCGTGGCCAGGTGTATCAATAATGTTAATTGTGCGTTCACCGCGCTTAATTGCAGTATTTTTCGCGAGAATGGTGATTCCTTTTTCGCGTTCGAGATCCATTGAGTCCATGACTCGGTCATCACCTTCGGTCTGCTCCTTGTATGCAGCAAAAGCGCCGGATTGCCAAAGCATTGCGTCAACGAGCGTGGTCTTTCCATGATCGACGTGGGCGATAATGGCGATATTACGTAAATCGTCGCGTAACTTCACAGGTCTGCTCGTTTCTCTTCTCGGTTAATATAACTAGATATGCCTAGTTATATTGATTGGCATTAAACGTTAAATCTAAACTCGACGACATCACCGTCGGCCATTACATACTCTTTACCTTCCATCCGAACTTTGCCACGTGAACGTGCCTCGGCCATAGTTCCTGCAGAAATTAAATCAGTAAAAGAGACAATTTCCGCCTTAATAAAACCTTTTTGGAAGTCGGTGTGGATCACACCTGCTGCAATCGGAGCCGTATCGCCTTTGTGAATTGTCCATGCTCTGGCTTCTTTAGGTCCAGCAGTTAAATAAGTTTGCAATCCAAGGGTTTCAAATCCAACACGAGCAAGTGTCACTAAACCAGGCTCTTCCATTCCAATACTTTGCAAAAGTTCGAGTGCATCTGCTTCATCTAATTCCGCTAACTCTGCTTCGGTTTTTGCATCTAAGAAAATTGCTTCACTTGGCGCGATCATTGCTTGTAATTTTTTCTTTAACTCTGCATCGCCAAGTTCGGCAGCATCAACATTAAAGACATAAATAAATGGTTTGGCTGTTAACAACTGTAATGGACGCAATGCTTCTTGATCTAAATTACTGGCTGAGATTAATTTCCCAGCACCTAAAAGTTCTTGGGCTTTTTTTGCTTCTTCTAATTCCACAATTTTTTCTTTTTGTAAGCGAACTTCTTTTTCTAATCTTGGAATTGCTTTCTCAAGAGTTTGTAAATCGGCGAGCGCAAGTTCGGTGTTGATAGTTTCGATATCTGAAATTGGATCAACCAGGCCATCCACATGCACAACATCGCCATCGCTAAAAACTCGAACAACTTGGCAGATCGCATCTGCTTCGCGGATGTTGGCAAGAAATTTGTTGCCAAGACCAGCACCCTCTGATGCGCCTTTCACAATGCCGGCAATATCAACAAATGAGACAGCTGCCGGAATTAATTTCTCAGAGCTAAAGACAGTTGCTAGCTGCGCCAAACGCGCATCTGGAACGCCAACCACCCCAACATTGGGTTCAATCGTGGCAAAGGGGTAATTCGCCGCCAAGACCTGGTTTTTGGTGAGCGCGTTAAAAAGGGTCGACTTACCCACATTTGGCAGACCGACGATTGCGATGGATAGGCTCACGAGGAGTAGAGCCTACGGGGCTTTGTCACCCCTTCCTGCCACGATGTGCTCATGGAGCTTTGGATATCACTGATCGCCCTTCTCCTTGGGCTAACTCTGGGGATCGCTCTCGGCTTTTTGCTGGCCCAGCGTCGCCAAAGATCCGGCACAGCTAGTACAGATGGTGGTTTAACCTCATCTGAAGCCAGCGCATTAAATGGTCAGCTTGCACTTTTGCAATCCCAAAATAAACAGTTGCAAGGCGAGGGCGAGCGGGCAATCCGTTTAGATGAATCATTAAAAGCAGTAACTGCTCAGATGCAAGTGCTCTCGACCCAAGCGCAAGATCTGCAATTAAATGTCACTAAATCAAATAGTGCGATGTTTGAACAGATTGAAAATATGGGAAAACAAAATGATTCACTGGTACGCGAAACTGCAAAATTGGCTGGGGCGCTAAGTAAATCCCAAACCCGCGGCCAATATGGCGAAGCCCAACTTGAAATGTTATTAGAAGGTGCTGATTTAAAAGAGGGCATTCACTTCGAACGGCAATCTTATAAAAATTCCGGCGGTGAAATTACTCGACCTGATGTAAAGATTTTGATGCCGGGTGGAACTGAAATATTTGTTGACTCAAAATTTCCATTTGAGAGATTTTATGAAGGTTCCATAACCGAAGATCTGGTTGAGCGCGCCCGCTTAATGAAAGCACACACTGAAGATCTAGTTGGCCATGTAAATGCACTTGCAAAACGGGAGTATCAAGAAGGTGAGAGTTCCCCGAATTTTGTGGTTCTCTTTGTGCCTTTTGAATCAATCCTTTCAGAAGCATTGCAAGCAGATGAATTGTTGTTACAAAAAGCATTTGCGAAAAATGTGGTAATTGCTACTCCAACAACAATGCTGGCCCTGCTTCGTACGATTCGATATGGATACGATCGCCAAGATCTGGCTCAAAATGCTGAAGAGATCCGCGAACTAGCTGGAAAATTATTAAAACGAATTGGTAAAGTTCATGAAAAAATAGAGGTGCTTGGCGAGCGAATCAAATCAAGTGAGCGAGCATTCAACGATTTAGTTGCCACCTCTGAAAATCATCTAATGGTTCCGGCGCGAAAGATGATGAAATTAGGCGCACCTTCAACAAGATCTATTGGTGAGATTGTTGAAATTGATAGTGAAGTTCGGCAAATCAAAGGTAGTGCTGCGCTGGAGAGTTCAGTTATGAATGAGTTAGATTTTGAAAATGAGAGTAGTGATGCAGAATGAAAATAAATCTTCCGAAGAATTTAAATCTACCTAAAGTTTCAGGGCTAGAGAATTTACCAAAAGTGCAGGGGCGTGGATTAACAACCCCTGGAATAATTACAATGCAGATTTTATTTATCTTTTTTGTTTCTACAATTGAAATTTTCTTTGGCGATGAGCCGGCGATCTTTACCGGATTAACCCTTTGGTTTCTGCTTTACGCAGCGATTAAGATCGGCCGCAAAGGAACTTTATTTACTGCAGTAGTTTGGTTGCCAATCACACTAACTTCCACATTGCTTTTTACTTTGGCAACAGTTGGTGGAAAAGGAGTCGCACCGACTAAATTAGGGATTGCCTTACTTACTTCCCTAGCCCGGTTAGCGCCATATTTATTACTAGTGACAATTATTGGGTGGAGTATTTACTATTTTAAAGAAGTTAAGCCTGGGCAGCGCGTAGATCTTTCCTGAGTTCTACCGGTAAAGAAAAGAGCAGATGCTCCTCCATCTTGGTAATAACTTCGACATCTGCAAACCCGCGTTTTTTCAA
>BJFZ01000041.1 GCA_014190175.1 Actinomycetes bacterium
GAGGGTAATAACTACACAATGAGGTACTCACTCACACTCAAAGGTTCGAAATGGGGAGTCGATTCAGCTGCCGTTGTCTCTAACGATGACGATCCCTCGTACTCCTAAGAGTACCTAGCAACTACTAGGGCGATAAGGAGTTAACGAAAGTAAGCTCGCTCCACATCGTTGTGCAGGCCTACCCACATGTGCCAAAGCGATAGGACTGCTAATCTTGAGATTAGTTCAGAGAGGGAAATAAACGATGGCCACGATTGCAGATGCAGTTCGATTTTTTTGCTACACAATCAATAATCAGCGATCGATATCCAAAGCAACGCCCATCACAGCCTCTGGTCTAGAGCACTCTGCTACAACTCTACGGATAAGCCTTTTCAACTAATGGAGCAGGCCCAAGAGCGCGAAATAATAGTCATCTTCGATGGTGAGTGCCGATTTTGTCGTGCATGCCTTATCTGGGTTGAGCGAAAACTCAGAGTTAGCGCATTGGCATATCAAGATATTAAACCAAGCGACTATGGCCTTACATTTGAGCAGTGCAGCAAAGAGCTTCATGCCCGAATTGATAATCAGACCAGCGCAGGAGCTCTCGCCGTTGCAGGACTACTTCGGGCCCGTGGAAATCTCATCTTGGCAAATCTGATTCGAGGCCTCCCACGATTGAGTCACTATGGATATCGCTGGGTTGCCTCTCATCGAAGCTCGCTACTTATTACCCTTGCGACCAAAATTCTTGAGAGAGTTAACAAGCAGTAGTTGCCTTATTAAAGAGATTGTGGGGCTGGAGATTTTGATGCATCTAGTTTTTCAAGAGGAATCAATCTGCTGCCAACCACTAGCCCTGCTCCGATAAGCACCAGGTTTTTTATAATGTACTGGCCCTCAAGGGTCAGGTCAAAGGGAAAGTTTGTAAAGCAGATCTCGGGAAGAAGTACTAACGGCAAGAAAGTTCCAGGCATCTGAAGGGCGAGTAGAAAGAGCCCTACCCGAATGAGTGGCACGATGAGTAGACATACCCCTATCGCCATCTCCCAAACCCCGAGTATGGGTATAAAAACATCGGGATCTAACCAGTAAACGGTTTTTTTGATCAAATCCACCGCCGGGCTTTGACCAAAGGGTTTGAGGGCGCCAAACCAAATAAAAATAAGGGCAAGGCTCATCCGAAGAATTGTTAACGATGAGCGATTGAGAAAATTAATAAACCAACGGTCAAAGCCTCTAATTTCCGCGAGAAGCTTATTCATTCACTCTCTCCAACCTCTAGAGCCCAATCCTACTTTCTCCGGCCATGAAGGGGCGAATCAGCGGCTTTTGTAATTTCACACTCTCTGTGCGAACTTCTTTACCTCATCTAGAAGCCTCAAGACATCTAAGGACTCTTGGATCGGCAAGATCCAACCATCTCGTCCGAGAGTTTGTGCAGCAAATCCATCCACCATCAATTGATAGGCATCCACTGCCTCAAACTCCTCGGTTCTTAAGTAATGCTTGAATGCCCGCACTGAGCGATATGTTACCGCTATCTTGGATTGGCTCTATAGATCACCTCAAAACTAAGTAACTCCAAAACTTAGGGCACCACCCAAACTCCGTGGTGATTAAGAGAAGTAACTGGGGAGTATGAATGAAATTGAGATACTAAATATTCTTTAACTAGAAAATGGGGAGGGTACGGTTGATGTGGTCACAATGACAGAAAGGACAATATTTTATTAATTTGGCGCTGATTTTTCTCAAGCAAAGCGAGCGTGTAGCCCTCCGTCAACAATCCAGTCTGCTCCGTTTACAAAACTTGCATCATCTGATAACAAGAATGTGACTACCTGAGCAATTTCAGAGGGCTGACCAAAACGCTTGAGTGGTTGTGTATCTAAAGAAAGCATCTGCTGTTCAGGTGTTACTGAGTTAAACCAATTGGCTAGTATTGGGGTGTCCGTGTACCCCGGGGACACTGCATTTGTCCGGATGTTATATTCACCCTCATCAAGGGCTAAATTCCGAGTCAGTCCTATAACACCCGATTTTGCACCAGCATATGGAAAAAATTTTGGGAATGTCATTCGGGCATGGATAGAGGCGATATTGACGATTGAACCCTTTTTTGCCTCTCTCATTGCTGGAAGAACACACCGAGCCGTGTGCCAAACAGATTTTAAATCAACTGAGAAAAAATAATCCCATTCCTCAGAAGTCATCTCTACTGGATCGGCATTTGAGCTTACGCCGGCATTATTGACTAATCCATTTACCATCCCGAATTGAGCAACAACCTCTTGATGTGCTTGAGCAACGCTTTCAAGATTACCAACATCACAGTGAACAAAGGTGACATCTAAGCCGGATTCCCTTAGCGAGTCTGCATAGTCTTTGCCAAGTTTATCTTGAATATCTCCAAAACTTACTCGCCCTCCACGTTCGGCAGCATCCTTTACAATGGCGGCTCCAATCCCCTGTGCACCACCTGTCACAAAGATATGCATTCCATTCAGATTCATACTTTAAATCTTAGGCCCATTGTCAAGTGCATAAGCCAAGATAGATTCCTCTTAGGGCCTGTTTTTTGTAGAAGACCACATCCTTTTGCTCATTCAAATGGCTCTAATTTGAAGAAAGATCTAATTTTCAGGATTAGGCGTTAAAAGAGAAATCTAGCTTTCCTGAAATAGGTAGCTGCACTTCAAAACACATTCCACCATATGGGTCATTTTTTGCATCGAAGGCAAACTCTGGACTTCGGTAGTCTTTTACTGAGGTAATAAATAGAGTTCTTAAATTTTTTCCACCAAATGAAGCACAAGTAGTCAAGGCAGTTGGAGCCTGCACAATATTTAGAAGCTCTCCCTCCGGAGAGTAGTTGCGGACTTGACCACATCCATAAAAAGCAACCCAGATATTACCCATGCTATCGGTGCACATGCCATCTGGAAGTCCAATCACATCGCTGACGTCAATTGGTGTCAATTCCTCTTTGATCTCACTTGTTTGAGGATTGAACTGATAGCGAGAAATTTTACGTGTCGCAGAATCAATATAAAACATCATGTTACCGTCAAGTGACCAATCAATGCCATTAGCAATATGAATATTTCTTCGGTGAATACTTTTATTAAAATTTTTATCTATCTTGAATAAATCACCAGTGGCACTTCCCGCAATATTTTCTGCACCGCCGACCCACAGACAACCAGATGGATCGATATTTCCATCATTTGTTCTAACGACTTTAAGGTCGAGTCCCAATGGAATTTCTCGTTGGATCATTAAATTCTCATCTGTAAGAGCAATTGAGTCACCTAAAGCCAAAACGAAGCCACCTAGGGTTCGTTTGCCAACATACGTCACCATCGTCTTGTAGGTATGCTCTTTTATTTGACCACTCTTGGGGAAATAAGTTTTCACAAAACCATCAAATACATCTACCCAAACAAAGCATTCACTTCGTTCATCCCAAAGTGTTCCCTCTCCCAAATCACATAGTGAGCCCGGAATAGGCTTTGCCTCGAAAGTTGCCATGCTCGCCCCTTTCCCTGAGTAACCACCACACTACTGTAAAGATATATTTTGTAACTCTTAGATGGGTAGACCATTTTCTGGTCTTAACCCATATTTCTTTGCTAAATCATAATCTAAGTCACCTATTCCGAGCGCTGAGGTCCAGCCACCTTCGACTCCTACGCTCTGTCCAGACACATAAGAAGCTTTGGGTGAGAGTAAAAATATAACTACCTCTGCAATTTCACTTGGATTGGCAATTCTTTTGAGAGGTGTCAGTCGCTCTAATGCCTGCCTGCGCTCATGTGAATCTTCTGCCTCCAGAAAAGCCTGTTTCAATGCTGGAGTCATTACTGCCCCTGGGGCCACAGCCTTGGCACGAATTCCATATGGCCCATAGGTAATTGCGATATTTCTCGTAAGTGCATCAATCGCACTTTTGGTCATTTCATAGACCGCGTGATTTCGCCATGCTCGGCGTCCATGCACTGATGAAATTTTTACGATTGAGCCCGCAACTTTTCCCTGAGTAAAGGAGGCAACTGCTTCGGCGCAGCCCCACAAAGAGCCCACCTGATTAATCCCAATTATATCTTCTAAAAATAGCGGATCGTTTGGGAAATCATGCAGAGGTGCTTCACGAGTGAGTCCAGCACAATTTACCCATGCGGTCAGCCTACCTATTTCTTCAGCCATCACTCGTGCTCTCACATGCGTTTGCCGAAATGAAACATCTCCAAGGACGCTAAAGATCTTGCACCCCCTACTAGCAAGATCTTTTTCTACTTCTTGAAGTCCATCAGGATTGATATCAACAAGTACAACAATGTAATCATCAGCCAATTTAGTTGCGATTGCTCGACCAATACCCGATGCCCCACCAGTTATTACGGCAACATCGCTCATATTAAAATTCTCCTTTCAGGTATAGATACCCCAAACAAATCGAGATTTTAGAAAATTTCTTATACACCTAATAATGTTTTAGTGCTATTTCGAGAGTATGATGTAGTTAACACCTAGTATTTCTCAATATCAAGAGGTTAAAAGCGCTAAAAGTCAGGGATAATTGGGCATTTGGTATGGCATTAGAGAAAAACCACCCATTAATGCCATTCGTTAGTAGGAAAAAACAGGGCAGATTTCAACATGACATTTCTAGGCAAATTAATCTGCAGGGATACTAACTCTGCAACATCTGATGGGGCCATTAATTTACCCCGTCCCACTGAACCTTTTCGATTTATATCTTTATTAAGATCATCCCAAAAAGATGTATTAACTCCACCGGGACAGAGGGTCGTAGCACGAATACCTTGCGCGATAACCTCTTGTGCAAAACTATCCATAAAGCCCATGACAGCCCACTTTGCTGCACAATAACCAGACCACTCTGGATATCCTTTTGTGCCACCAGCCGAGACTATTGCTATTACATCTCCTTCACCTTGTCTTTGCATCACAGGTAGAACTGCTTTGATTATATGAGCAGTGCCTAAATAATTTATCTTAATCATCATCGCCCAGTCTAAAGGGTTCGCCTCTTCAACCAAACCAATCACTCCAATTCCAGCATTGGGTACTAGCACGTCAATGGAGCCAAACTCATTTATAACACTCTTGACAACATTCTCACACTCTTCCCACTCTGATACATCGGCAACCAGAGGCAATACTCGCGAACTAGTGAATTCCGAAATTTCTTTGGCTGCTTTTTCAATTCTTGAGCGCTCTCTTCCAACAATTGCGCATTTAAATCCATCTTGTGCCAACCGCGTCGCTATACTAAAACCAATTCCACGAGAAGCCCCAGTTACAATCGCACTTTTGCTTTTTTTTAATACTTCAATTTTCTCCATTTTGCTCCTTTATTCTTAACCAAGATTCCATCTTTCCCCGTTACGGACTCTAAAAACCTACTCTCCAAGCCCACGTGCGGTATAGAGATAGCACTTTCCTGCGCAGAAAATCTCTGGCCTAAAGCTCATTTGAGAGATTGGGTGTCGGATTTCCTCTCCAGAGAATCCTACCTTAGGTTTATCATATGGACAATGAAGTAATCAGAATTCTAATCTGTTCAAAAATAACGATAGTCGGGATTTCTATCAGATGTTGAAAAAGGAAGAATTGGCAAGTGAATTAATTGAAAATTTGAGTGATATCTCCACTCTTGATTTTTCTGAAGATATCTTAAATCGGCTAGAAGTTCTATTCTCTGATTTCATGGTTTGCGTTGTTAGCGCCAATTTAAAATCAAAATCGCAATCTCTGCTTTCTAATGATGGAGCAGTGGGGTTGGCCGCAAGATTTGCAAGTCAGTCTGCCTTTGAGGATAGGGATGACCTTGATTGGTCAGCGGTGAATCATCCTGGTTCCGTGGTTTTTGCCGCTAATCTTGCAACCTCCATTTGTTATCCCAAGTTCAGATCAAATTTCTTAATATCTGCACTTGCAGGCATGAGAGCAAGCGCCTCTATAGCTCATTTTTTTGGAGCAAACCATAGAAAGCGCTGGCACATAACTGCAACTGCAGGAACTTTTGGTGCAACAGCAGCTGCAGCTGCAAGTATTGGATTAGATAAAGCAAAAACGAAGAATGCCTTTCATTTGGCTGGAACCAATATGGGTGGAATAGGACAGGTTTCTCTTGAGCTTCAAGGGGCGCCTAGATTTAATCGCGCCTCTGCTGCCGCCCTTGGAGTGATTGCAGCAGCCGGTGCTTATGAAAATATTCCAGCAGTAAAGAATTTGTGGGCAGGCAGTCGCGGCCTCATTGAGATTTTTGATATTGATGCTGTTATAACCGAGACTCAACTTATCAAGAATGGAATTCAATCCGTCCGAGTACGGACATTTCCGGCTACTGGTTTTATCCAGAGTGCACTCCTTGGTGCGAGCCAATTATCTAAGACAAATTCAGGTTCATTAAAAAATCTAATAGTCGAAATAAGTGCTGGAGTCTTTCCAATACTGAGCGATCCAAATCGAGATCGTTGGTGGAATCTTCAATTAAACACTGCTGCTGCTTGGGCCTCAAAAGATCCTATGATTCTCACCCCAGCACCGGAGATTGAAAAACTTGTTTCTGTCATAAGCAGTGATATTCCTCTAGGAAGCGCACGCATTACTGGCTCTACAACAGAGAGAAATTTTGAGCTTTATGTAATCGATGCACCTGGATTGGAACTATTTAATTCTCCTGAAATCAGTTGGCGTCAAAGAAAGTGGAGTGCGATGGTTGGCAGTGAATGGGAAATGATTTCTCAATTAGCGCATGAGATAGTCAGAGGAAAAATAAACGATATTGGTTGGTCCCAACTTGAGAAAGTCTTGAGATAGATAGGTGGGACTAGTAGTATTGAATTCTTTGAAAAAATGGTGGGTAATCCTTGTTTTGAGCCCTGTTTCCTTGCAAGCAGCTCAGCATTCTTCTTTTATAAAAGGAAAATCGCCGCAAATTATAAGTTTTTGAGCTTTTTATTCATCGGTGGTTTCTTCCAGAGTCTTTATTATATTGCTGAAATACCCTAAAATCCAGATATTAAATCCTTCTTGAGTATGAGGTAATAGAAATGAATTGGCGAAATGATGCAGGTTTAATTGGAAAGTCTGTCGTTGTCACGGGAGCGGCAGGGGGGATAGGCAGCGCGGTGGCACGCGGCTTTGCAGAGGCTGGCTCAAAAGTTCTTCTTGTTGATATCCCCAGTGCGCCATTGGCCCAGACTTTGGCGACATTGAGTGGATCAGGCCATAAAATTTTTCCTTTTGATCTTTCAAATCTTTTTAGTCAGCGTGAGATATTTGAAAAAGCGGCCGAAGCAGCAGAAGTCGTTGCACTTGCACATTGTGCTGCAGTTCTTCGCCGCCGCGCAACAGTGGATGAGATTACAGAAGAGGATTGGGATATTCAGATAGATGTCAACATGAAAGCAACTTTTTTCTTGAATCGTGCAGCACGCGATCATTTTAAGAAGAATGGAACGAAAGGTTCAATAGTTAATTTCTCATCACAGGGATGGTGGACGGGTGGCTTTGGTGGCTCAGTTGTGTATGCAGGTAGCAAAGGTGGTGTTGTCTCAATGACAAAAGGCCTTGCTCGTTCATTTGCTCCTGATGGGATTCGAGTCAATGCCGTCTCACCAGGCGGCGTAGACACATTAATGATGACTGGTAATCAATCTGCCGAGCAACTCGCATCTTTTGTCTCAATGATTCCATTAGGACGACTTGCGACACCAGAAGAGATGGTTGGGCCTGTCATTTTTCTAGCATCACAAGCATCTAGTTTTGTCACTGGAACAGTTGCTAACGTATCTGGTGGACAGTTAATGTACTAGTTGGTAAGAGAGTTTCAGGTATGGGCAAGAGTAATTTTTGTTTGCGCTGATAATGGGCATTTTTTTGTAACTGGAATGTTACAGGACATACTTGCTTCAATTCTGGATAGCAGCTAAGTTGAGGGCAATAGATACAAAGAAGGAATTCCTATGAAAATTATAAAAGTTGAACCAATTCCCGTCGCTTATCCAGAGCCAAATGACTTCAATGCTGAGCGATATCTGTGCTTGGTAAAGATTACAACAGATGATGGTCTTATAGGTTGGGGCGAATCAATCACGCAATTTAAAGAGGCAAATGCTCCAGTAGCAGCTTTAATCTCAGGACTTGCTGAGGATTACTTAATTGGTAAAGACCCTATTAATAACATTGCAATTTGGCACTCACTCAAAGAGCGTGCTTGGTGGTACGGATATCGAGGTGGTATCGCCTCCTACGCCATTTCGGCGATCGATATCGCACTCTGGGATCTTAAAGGTAAAGCTCTAAATACCAGCGTCTTAGAACTTCTCGGAGGCGCAGTGCATGATCGGCTCCCTGCGATTGCATCAGGACATGCACACGATTCTGATATTAAGAAAATGGCAGAAGAGGCAAAGACTTGGATGGATCAAGGTTTGCAGGGAATGAAGGTTGGTTTTGGCAAGCGAGGTCATGCCCATCTCGGCTACGAGCACAACCGAGATGTCACTTACGTAAAAACCATGCGTGAAACTCTCGGCGAAGACAAAATGATTATGATTGACCTTGGATATGCCATTAAATGGGATGTTGCAACTGCGGTCAAGCGCGTTCAAGCATTTGACGATTACAACATTGATTGGATTGAAGAGCCTCTTGGCGCTTGGAACCCTCAAGGCTACGCGGATCTTCGGGCAAAAACTAAAACTCTCATTGCCTACGGTGAAAGAGAATGGCAAGAAGCTGGTTTTGAAGAGATTCTTAAGACTGGAACATGCGACGTCTTTGGAATCGACCCTGGCCGGGCAGAGGGTATTACCGGCTTCAAGAGAGTCGTTGGGAGAGTGGAGGCTTACAAGAGAACTGCAAATGCCCATGCGTGGTCATCGGCAATCATCTCTGCGGCAAGCCTTGCAGTCTCCTTTAGCAGCTCGGCATTTAGGCTCTTTGAGTTCAAGCCACTCCCTAATCCAATGCAAAACGATCTCATAATCGAGCCATTTACTCACTCTGAGGGTTGGGTCTATCCGCCACTTGGTAAGCCCGGTCTCGGAATAGAGATCATCGATGAGGTAATTGAAAAGTATCGCCAGAGGTTTTAGTCCCTTCCTCTGACCTGTAGATAGTGCGGCTCTTCTTGGAGATTGGGATCCGACTTATGCCAGATGCCTCCGAATTTGGCCTAGTTTCAGGACATTCCCTCAAGCAGCCTTAGGTGGGGTCAAGGGGTATTGACAGAACCTGGCAATCAGTTTTAACTTTGGGGTGAGACTGGAATGCTTTCCAAAAGTCAGGAGTGTAAAGATTAACCATTTATTTTTTGGTAGCGGCAAAACTAAGCGCTTCAAATTACCCGAAGAGACAAGCGTGGTTATTGCACTAGTTGTTCTCATTGGAATTGTTGGCGCTCTTCGCCCAACTTTTCTTAAACCAGTGAATTTACTCAATCTCGGTGCCAGCTATGCAATTGCAGCCTTGCTAGCCGGTTGTATTGTATTTCTTCTCTCTATGGGTGAAATTGACCTCTCATTTGGGTGGATTCTCAACTTATCTGCAGTCCTTGCAGGCCTTTCAATGATTGCTGGAGTGCCCATCTGGATCTCGGTTGTAATAGGAATAACGGCTGGAGCAGTGATGGGAGCCCTCAATGGTCTGTTGACGGTTGTGATGCGATTACCGCTCATAATCATCACTTTGGGTACAGCCTCTGTCTTTCAGGGCATTTCACTTATCTCCAACAAATCAGGTTCGGTCGTCCCCACAGATAAGAAAATAACAGGACATTCTTTTTTTCGCGCTCTTGGTGGAGAGATTGATTCACCTGTTCCAATTATTTTGATAATTGTTGTAATTGCCTTCTTTATTCTCCATTTGACTCTTCATAAGACACGATTTGGCTATCGCATACTTGCAATTGGTAGTAATCCAGAGGCGGCACGTCTTGCAGGTATTCCAACAAAGAAAATTAAGATTCAAGTTTGTGCACTTATGGGTGCAGTCTCTGGTTTGGGTGGAGTTCTCTTCTTGGGCTTTCGTGGTGCAGTTGATCCTTCTACAGGTGGACAGATGCTTTTGCCTGTTGTTGCGGCAGCAATAATTGGTGGAACACCACTTTCTGGTGGAGCCGGAACTGTGTGGGGCTCACTATATGGTGCCATGATTGTCGGGGTTATTGGCGTAGGAGTTGTTTTTATTGGAATCAATGCCGTCTGGGGAACTCTTGTGACTGGGCTGGTAATTTTGTTTGCAATTGGTGTGGATCAAATTGTTAGAGTTCGAAAAAAGCGAATAAATCAATAAATAAGTTTCAATCTAGGTCCAACGGGGATAAAGATTGAATTAACAGAGAGGTATGGAGAGGTATGAATACGATAAAAAAGCGCAAGAGAGGTCTTCGAGTAATGGCACTTGCTGGTGTCTTAATCATCGCTGGAAGTAGCCTCACTGCTTGTAGTAGTAATGAGGAAGCAAAGAAGGATATTACTATCGGTTTTGTAGTGCACGTTATAGGTAATCCATTTATTCAGCAGATTATTGAAGGTGCAGAGATGGCTGCGGCCGACCTTGGCGTCACCCTCAAAGTCGCAGGTCCTGCAGGTGCAGAAGGTGATGCCCAGTTGACCGCTGTTCAAAACATGGCTGCATCTGGAGTCGACGGAATTGCAACCTCAGTTCCCTCAGCCTCGATGGTTAATGGTCTAAATGAGATTATTAAATCAGGCATTCCAATCGTTCAATTCAACGGACTTGGTGTAGGGGTAAATGCGCCATATGTGGGAGAGAAATCAGTTGCATCAGTTCGTATCTTGGGCG
>BJFZ01000042.1 GCA_014190175.1 Actinomycetes bacterium
GGAATTGTCTCCATTGAGTACAAGACCAACACCATATTCCCTGACGGCCGCGCCCTGGCGACGATTTTAAGTGATTTCAAATGCCTTAAAGTACTAATAGACACAGGACATGCCTTTGCTTTAGAAGAGAATATTGTCGAGCTAATTCAAGATCTAGACTCAAGAAACTTAATGGGAGCTATGCATCTTGGAGATGCGGTAGTAGGGGACTCTGATGCAGATCTCCCCTGCGGTAGAGTTCACGACTTTCTACCAATTATTAAGATTTTAAATCAAATAAATTTCTCTAATTCTATAAGTTTTGACCTCTACGGCGCTGCTACTGATGAATTGGGCCCTGGCCCGTTAAGCATTTTAGATGAAAGTGCGACGTACATGAAGCGTATTATTGGAAATCGATAAAAAATATGAAATCTATTTCACTAATGAGTCCCGGTTCAGTTTCTATTGTTGAACAGGAAGTAGACGTGTCTTTCGAAAGAATGGCATTGTTGCGAGTTATTTCGAGTGGCATCTGTGCGGCAGACTCTTATTTATGGTCAGGAAATCATCCTTGGAATATTTCGTACCCTATTGTACCAGGGCATGAAATATTTGGAGAAATTATAGAAGTTGATCCCACTATAGAATTGCAATTTCCTATTGGTTCAAAAGTTAGTGTTCAAGTAAATGTCCCCTGCAACGTATGCCCTTTATGTAAAGCTAAGAAATACAATATGTGCACAGAGAGAAACCACTTTGGTAGCACATATAAGGGTAGTTTTGCCGAAAAAATCGCAATTCCATTTGGTGCACGTATGCACCGCTATACATCTCCAATCAACGATCTGATTGGTGGTTTGACTGAGACTATGGCAAATGCAATTTATTGTGCAAAAAAAGTTGCTTTAAAAGGGAATGAATCTGTAGTAATCCTAGGTATGGGCTCAATTGGAGGGTGTTTATGCCATTATTTGATGCGCACTTTCCCTAATCTTGATCTGGCTGTCCTCACTTCGTCGCCACTTAAAAGAGAACAATTACAAAAATTGGGCATAAAATCCCTCACTTTAGATGAATTAACTCGCTTAGAAAACTCATTTGATATTATTTTTGAAACATCTGGATTTTCTGGGAACTTTAAAGCAGGGCTTTTCAGTCTGAAGCCAACTGGAAAAGCAATGATTTATAGCGTCTTTCGTGAAGAGATTTTGTTTGATTTCAACCAAGTGAGTGAATTTAAAGAATTAACACTGATTGGTGGCCATCTTGCTAGCGATGAAGCATTCAACGAAAGCGTCGAATTCCTATCTTTTAGGCAGGATGAACTTGGGTATTTGATTTCAAATACTGTTGACTTTTCAGACTTTACATCTGCCTTTTCAAATCCAAAATTCTCTCAGTTTAAGACAGTTTTCCAACCGATCAAGGAGAGTGAGTTAATCAATGGTATCTGAAGTATTTTTGAACAATCACAAAGACTTGCTTTCTATCATGGAAGAGCTGATTGAAGTGGGGAAGAAAGTTGTTGATCGAGGACTGGCGGTAGGCTCTGGCGGAAATCTTTCATTCCGTGCTCCAGGTACTGAAACCTTTTTTATTACTGGCACAGGCACACAATTAGACCAATTAAATCCGGGTAGTTTTGCTGAAGTAAATCTAAATGGTGAAGTTTCTGGAGTTGTTAAACCGTCTTCTGAATTTCGCGTTCATCTTGAAAGCTACAGGGCGCGACCTGAAATTGACGTGTGTATACATTTGCATCCACAGGCTAGTGTCTTAACAGCGGCATTAAATCTATCGATTAAGTATCTAACGGTAGATCATGTTTATTATGTCCGTAAGGTCGTACGAATCCCCTGGATACGCTCGGGAACTCAGGAAATAGCCGATGCAACGGGATTAGCGGTCAAAGATTCCAATGTAGTGATCCTTGAAAATCATGGATGTGTTGTATTAGCGCCATCTGTCCAATTAGCCTACACAAGGGTACTTAACTTAGAGGAGGCATCTGAGCTGACCTTACGCTGTCATGGTTTAGGAGTGATGCCTACAGAGGTTCCAAAGGCATACTGGGATCATCTTGAGAAAAATAATCTATGACCTCAACCTTAGCCCTTATCGATATCGGTGGCTCATCTGTCAAAGTGACCATCCGTGATAACAGCGCCGAGAAAACAGAGAGTGCTGAGATTGCACTCGTGGCATCGACAGAAGGAAAGCATATCTTTCTTCACCCAAACTCTTTATTTGAATTAATTATAGAAGCAATGAATAAATGTGCTAAAAAATTTGAGCATTCGGTAAATGTAGAGAAAGTTTTTATTTCATCATTACGACAG
The DNA here is from genome assembly GCA_014190175.1 of Actinomycetes bacterium. Next base: position 2,322 of record BJFZ01000042.1, read on the forward strand.
GGATTCTGTTTAATTGACGGGACCAAAGAAGTCACTCCAATTTATCTTAACAATGATACTTCTGGGGATTTTGCCAAAGCTGATATTGAAAAATATGGTTCAGAGAAAATTTACGAGGAAACAGGCCATTGGTTTGCTCCACAGTTGACCTTACCAAAATTAATTAATCTGATGCGCAACCAGCTAAGTTTTAAGAGTCATTCAATTCGACTCCTCTTTGTTCACGATTGGTTGGCTTGGAAATTTACGAATCAATGTGTAACCGAAATGACCTTGGTTTCAGCTGGGCAGATGGCATTAATACCAGAGAAAAGAGTCCATACAGAATTGCTTGAAAATTTTGGTATTTCACCAGACATTCTTGCGAGCATAGAGAAGTTTGGGTTTGATTTAGGTTGCCTAAATTCCAAAACGTTAGATAGCTTGAGTTCGAATTGGAGAGAAACTCACCTTTACGTAGGTGGTGGGGACTCACATTTCCTACACCTGGGGGCTTCCGGAAATCAAACAGGTAGGATTGTGGTTTCAGCAGGATCTTCAACCCCTATTTCTCTACTTACTAAGAGTCTGGGAAAATCGAAAACCCTTCACCCCTGGAAATCAACCTCATTTGATGAAAGCATGTACTTACTTGAGGGGAATTTAGGGTATCCAGGCAGTTTCTTTGGTTGGCTGGAGAGAAATGGGACAACCCCTTTAATTATCAAGGCAATAAATGTAGCGACAATTTCAAAGGCGCCAACAGTATTTGGTGCTTGTAACATGTGGAATGAGAAAAAATGGGAGTCACGACCAACCTTTTCAATCTTGGGAGACTATACAAACTCAACTAGTTACGATCTTGCGCTGGGCTTGACTTTAGATTATGCATTTGCTTTATCAAATCAAATCTCTCAATTAGTGGCCGATAAATATGAAGTCAATGAAGTTATATTAACTGGCGGTGGCGGAAGCACTGAACTTCAAAGATTGTTAAGGGCTCTTATAGAAATTCCTGTGTATCTAATCTCTCCAGAACAAACAGTAGATAATATATTTTCAATTTTAGAAAATAAAATAGTAAGAGACATTAACCTTGGAAATGAACCAGAATATTTGGATAAAGAAACATCTCAGTACTTAAGAGAGCAAGCAAAAAAGCATGCACTCCTGTACGAGCAGGTAGAAGGAACAAGAAAAGTGTTACAGAATGTCAAATAAAAAGCTAAATGCCCTAGTAACTTGCGAAGTTACAGAAGCCTTTCTGGCAGCTATGCGGGATAGAAATATCGTTGTGAATCTATCTGGTTGGGGCCAGACAGGGAATATTTTGAGTTCAAAGGAGCTAATTGAACTAGCCCAACCTTGTGAAATAGTAATTGTAGAAATTGAAGAATTGAGTAGAAAAGTTCTCGAATCTCTGCCCAATCTGAAATTTGTTGGAGTATCAAGAGGTACCCCAGTAAACGTTGACTTAGGGTTTTGTGAGCAGCAACGAATTCCAGTTGTACACACACCTGGTAGAAATGCTGACTCGGTCGCTGATTACTGTCTTGCGATGATGTTGGATCTGTCTAGACGACTAACCTCAAGTAGTAGGCATTTAGCTTCGAAAGGCTGGTTATTTGATGGCCAGCTGCCTTATTTGGAATTTAGGGGTCGTGAAATTGGCAATCTAGTTATCGGTTTATATGGTTTTGGCCAAATAGGAGTCAAAGTTGCTCAACGCCTCAGCAATGGATTTGGGGCAAAAGTTTATTTCTTTGATCCTTTTGTAGAGGGTAGTAGCTACGCCACAAAAGTGAACTCCCTAGAAGAACTCTTTGAAATTAGTGACATAATCTCTTTGCATGCGCCAGTAATGAGCGAGACTGAGAATTCAATTAATGGCGCGCTCCTTAGAAAATTAGGTCCTAAAGGGATACTGATCAGTGCAGCTAGGGCAAGGTTAATTGTCGAAGAAGATTTGTATCAAGCACTAACATCAAAAGAAATCGCCAGTGCAGCCATTGATGTTTTCTGGAATGAACCGATTGAATCAACTGATAGATGGTTAAAACTGCCAAATGTAATTTGCACTCCTCATATAGCCGGGGCTTCGCTAGACGTGATATCGAATCATTGCCAAACAATCCTGAGTGGAATTGATAAGTGGTTATCAAATACAAACAATACAAGGGGGCCCGCATAATGGTAGTTAAGGAAATGTTGGATAACTGGAAACTAATGAGCTTAATCCGCGAATTTGATCTTTATGTGAAAGCCTTTGCAAAGACTGATGATGCTGTTGGCTATCTCCACACCTCGATAGGCCAAGAAGCATCTTCTGTAGGAATTATTAAGCAACTTCGTTCAGATGATTGGATGACTTCGACGTATCGCAATCACAGTCATGGTGTTGCTCGAGGATTAGATCTTTACAAGATGGTCGCAGAACTTCTAGGAAAGCGCACCGGATACTGCAAAGGCTTAGGCGGTTCCATGCATATTGCAGACCAAGATATTAATTTCATCGGTTCTATGGGGATAGTTGCAGGGGGAATTCCAATCGCCACGGGAGCAGCCTGGGGTTCGAAGATGAAAGGTACAGATCAGATTGCCCTCTGTTTCTTTGGTGAGGGGGCAGTTCACCAAGGTGCATTTCATGAAGGGTTAGAGTTTGCAATTAAATTTGAAGCACCAGTTCTTTTTGTGTGTGAAAATAACCTATATGCAGAATCAACCTCAAGTAAGTACCACCTACTTCATGAATCAACAATTGGATACCTAGAGCCATTTGGCATCAAGGCGATCAAGGTTAATGGAAATGATTTTGAAGCTGTTGAGGCGGCAGCTAAAGAGTGCATTGATTGGATTCGAAAGAATAAGAAGCCGGCATTTATCGAGTCAATGACTTACAAGCTTTCCGGTCAATATGAGGGCGATACAGAGACCTATAAGTCAGCTGAAGAAATTGAGTATTGGAAATCTCGCGATCCTCTTAAAAGCTACAAAGCTCGCATTCTTCAGATTGATTCCTCTGTCGAACCACTCTTTGAGCAATTCGAAAAGGAAAACAGGCAGCACATTATCGATGCCTTTGAGAAAGCAGGGAAAGATCCCTTTCCAACGGTCGAAGACATGCATAGCGCTGTTTATTTTGAAGAGGGAGTACAAGCATGACACGTCAACTTACATATAAGGATGCAGTGAACGAAGCTATTCGTCTTGAAATGAGGAGTGATTCTTCAGTTATTTTGATTGGTGAAGATGTTGCAGGTGGAGCAGGAAATGATCATATTCCTGGTGCTCTAGATGCTTGGGGTGGACCCTTTGGAGTCACAAAGGATTTAGTAACTGAATTTGGGCGTGAACGAGTTATTGATTCACTGTTAGCAGAAACTGGATTTGTCGGCGCATGCATTGGCGCGACATTTGCTGGTATGCGCCCTATAGCTGAAATTATGTATTCTGATTTTATTGGAACTTCATTTGACCAAATCCTTAATCATGCAGCAAAACTACGATTTACGTATGGCGGTAAAGTCAGTATCCCACTCGTCATTCGGACTGTTACGGGTGCAGGATTTAGAGCAGGATCAGAACATTCACAAATGTTGCTCTCTATCTACACCCATATACCTGGCATTAAGGTGATAGCACCATCAAATGCCTATGATGCGAAAGGACTACTGATAGCGGCAATCAGAGATCAGAACCCTGTGATATTTATGGAGCATAAACGTCTGTATATGACCCAGTCTCATGTTCCGGAGGGCTCATACACAATTCCAATTGGAATTGGGGATATCAAACGGCAAGGCAGGGACATAACAATTGTTGGTGTACAGAAAATGGTTCTTACGGCCCTGGACGCTGCCGATAAATTGGCAAAACAAGGTATTGAAGCAGAAGTAATTGATCCACGGACTTATTCTCCGATAGATATTGATTTAATCTGTGAATCAGTGGCGAAGACAGGACACCTTTTGGTTGTCGATGAATCCCATCCACGATGCTCGATAGCAACAGATATTGCAGGGATGGTCGCCGACAGGGCTTTTTCATCATTGAAAGGTCCAATAAAGACTCTCACAGGGCTGCATACCCCAGTGCCATTCTCCCCGCCGTTAGAAGATCACTACATCCCTTCTATTACAAATGTTGTCGAGTATGCATCCAAAATGTTGAAGGGAGAAAAAATTGGTCAACGGTACTAAGCATAAAATAGTTATGGTGTGTGACACAATGAATGAAATTGATGATCAATTTGCCATCGCATATGCACTAGGTAGCCCGTTGTTAGAAGTTCTAGCAGTAATTTCATCTCATAATACTTTGGTGCATGGACATGATTCGGTCAATATCTATAAAGATGAAGCGCAACGCGTTATCGATTTATGCCAAAGAAGTGATGTTCCTTGCTTAAAAGGAGCGTCCCGCCCGATGGAAAATATTGACGAAGCCTTACCGAGCGAAGGCTTGGATTTCATTGTTAATTTAGCAAAACAAGGAGTTGAGTTTTCTATTTTGGGAACCGGACCAGCAACGGATTTGGCAGCATTTAAATTAGGGTATCCAGAGCTTGCCAAAAAAGTTCCAATTATTTGGGCAGGTTCATTTCCTGATGAGGCGACATGGAAGAAATATAAGTATGGAGAGTTAAATGCACGAGCGGATATCGCTGCTTGGCGAGCTTTATACCGCAACCACGAAAACCTTGTTCTCCTACCGGGATGGCCGGGGGTTGTTAAGGTTGCAGTTGAAAACGGGGTTTTTCTCCCTGAATTGCGCTCAAAAAACAAAGCAATTCTTAATTTCTTAGCCGAAATATTAGAAAAATGGGGCCATGGTCGAATCAAAATGGATATGGATTCAAGTAGGCCAACAAAAGTTTTGTGGGATATTGTAAATATTGCTTATTACACAGTTCCAGGAGCTGTAATTACGCGCCATATGCCCATTCCAGAGATAGATGCTGCAGGTTCGATGTATTGGGATCGTATAGTTGGAACGATTCCAGTCTGTATGGATGTCGATGAAGTCGCGATTATGAAGGATTTTTGGACCGCTATGGAGCATTTACCTGATTAAGATGCGGTAGGATTTTTTAATTCACGAACATTACAAGCTGCATCAAATTTGATCTTGAATCTTTCTGCGTTATACCAAGTCTTATTCCACATTATATTTCGTGAGTGTAGATCCATATCAATGGTTTCTTTCACAAGGCAAGGTGTCAATGTTGTAATTTCAAGAAGTTTAGAAACTTTTTGTTCAACAAAATCACCAGAGATTTCAGTTTGCGAAGTTGTTATAAAAATTCCAAATTTAATCTGTAACATGTCCTCCAAAGCACCTTCAAGTTCATGATCCTCAATATTACCAATATATGAAACAGGGATAATTGTCGTTTGGTAGGCCATTGGAATTTCATCTCCGAGCCTTAGTCGAGAAAACTTTAACATCTTTGAATTTAAGGGAACTCTTAACTTGCTCGCACAAACTTTATCGGCAGAAATTATTTTTGATATTAATAGTTTATTTGTGGGTTCGAGTCCACGAGAAGCCATTTCAGATGAAAAAGACCTACAGCGAGCAGATAAGGAATAACATTGATTCGAAATGAAAGTACCTGAACCGTGTCTGCGTTCAAGTCTGCCTTCTAATATGAAACTTTCTATCGTATGCCTCAGCGTCATTCGAGCAACACCGAAGCGTTCAGATAAAACGCGCTCACTTGGAATCTTTTGCCCAGGATAAAACTCGTTTAAAAGTTCATTCAATTCCGCATGAATCTTCATTGACTCCACTCAACCTTCGATTGTTTTGTGACCCTTTTCTACTAGCCAAATAAGCATTAGTAAAGGGATAAACAAGCCTTTTGGCAGTATTGAGCCTGACGATAGACTCACTCCATGCCTAGAACGCTGCCAACACCTGCCGCACCGGCCCAAGATGAGACACGTGGCGTTCTAGCGATTACGCCCTTTCGCAAGCTCTGGAATTCGATGGTTTTTTCCTCCCTTGGCGATTGGCTGGGCTTACTGGCGACAACTGCGCTGGCCCAACAGCTATCGGGTGGAGATTATACAACTGCTAACTTCGCAATCGCCGGTGTCTTTATCGCCCGCCTTTTACCGGCAGTATTTCTGGGCCCGATCGCAGGTGTAATCGCCGATCGCTTTGATCGCCGTAAGTTAATGGTCTCAAGTGATGTACTACGCACCGGACTTTATATCTCGATTCCTATCGTGCACAATTATTTTTGGCTCTACACCGCAACTATCTTGGTCGAGTGCGTAACCCTGTTTTGGTCACCGGCGAAAGAGGCATCGGTACCTAACCTTGTCCCGCGCGAAAAGTTAGAGTCGGCGAATCAAGTCTCACTCTTGGCCGCATATGGCACAGCCCCTATTGCAGCTGCGCTCTTTACCTTTCTCTCACTTTTTACTAGCGCAATTAACGCCGCCTTTTCTGTAAACACCACGGCCGTTGATATCGCGCTATATCTGAACGCACTTTCATTTGCCTTTGCCGCATTTACAATCTGGGGATTGCGTGAAATCCCAAGGGGTGCGGCGGCAAAACACACAGCAGAGTCTGGGATCATAAAATCCTTACTCGAGGGTTGGAAATCAGTTAGCGGATCAAAGATTATTCGCGGCTTAATTGTTGGAATGCTCGGCGCCTTCATCGCAGCCGGCGCCGTCATTGGCCTGGCCCGAACATTTGTTGGCGACTTAGGCGGCGGAGAAGCGGCCTACGGCGTGCTCTTTGGCGCAGTATTTACAGGCTTAGCCGCTGGTATCGCACTTGGGCCTAAAGTCTTTGCACAGTTTTCTCGCCGGCGCTTATTTGGCGCATCGCTAACTATTGCCGGCCTCTTTCTTGTTGGCCTTGCCGCAATCCCTAACCTCGTTCTAGCCGTCTTCACAGTCGTTGCACTCGGTGCATTTAGCGGAATCTCGTGGGTCACCGGTTTTACGATGTTGGGTATGGAGGTTGCAGATGATGTACGCGGGCGCACATTTGCCTTCGTACAGAGCTTAATCCGCGTAGTTTTAGTCGGTGTTCTTGCAATCGCCCCATTAATTGCAGCCGCCGTTGGAGAGCACACATTTAAATTTCAAAACACACAGGTAAGTTACAACGGAGCATCGGTAACTATCTTTATCGCAGGGTTGATCGCCGCATTAATCGGTGCGATCTCATATCACCAGATGAAAGATCGCCCTAATGTTTCATTGTGGTCAGATATAACAAATGCGCTTAAGGGCGAGCTGGGTAGCATTACAGGTGCGCCCACTAAAGGAACGTTCATCGTCTTTGAAGGCGGCGAGGGAATCGGTAAGACAACACAGGCCAAGCTTCTTAAAGCATGGCTTGAGCAAGAGGGCGAAAACGTTCTCCTATCTCGAGAACCAGGTGGCAGTGGGTTAGGAATTGAGATTCGAAAAATCTTACTTTCGCACTCAACCGGTGAGATTAGCCCGCGCGCCGAGGCACTTCTCTATGCAGCAGATCGCGCCCACCATGTTCATAGTGTCATTCGACCAGCTTTAGCTGTGGGTGAAGTTGTTATTAGCGATCGCTACTTCGATTCATCGATTGCATATCAAGGCGCGGGCCGCGTCTTAGAGCCCGGAGAGGTTGCACGAATTTCACGTTGGGCAACTGAATCCCTATACCCAACGCTAACGATAATCATTGACCTGCCAGCAGAAATCGGCCTAGCCCGCTTGCTGCGAAAAGATCGCTTAGAGGCACAACCCATCGATTTCCACGAGCGCGTTCGCCAAGAGTTTTTGCAGATCTCACTGCTTGACCCCGAGCGATACTTCATCGTCGATGGCAATCAATCTATTGAAGCAACTCACGCCGCCATCATCGCTCGCGTTAGTGAGATCGCATCACTTAAACGAAACGCCCGCGAAGATAAAGGCGCGCTACTACTGCGCCCGATCCGCGCCGTCAATAAAGTGGTGCGCACAACGGCTAAGAAAACCTCGACAAGTGCGACAAAGGCCGTTAAGAAAAGTAGACAAGCGGTAAGTAAATCGGCGCAAAAGGGGAGTAAGGGCTCTTCGTTAAGAAAAGTAGGAAAGAATCGTAATAAAACTAATGGGAAATCCGTTAAATGATGGCCACGGTGGTCAGCGTCTTTGATGACTTAGTCGGACAAGAACACATCGTTGATATCTTAAAAAAAGCAATCACTGCAACGCGTGATGAAGATAGTGGGGCAGCCCCAGAGGCGACCAATCAGATGACACATGCGTGGCTCTTTACCGGCCCGCCAGGATCGGGTCGCTCCAGTGCAGCCGTTGCATTTGCACAGGCCCTTGTCTGTCCGAGTAATGGCTGCGCCACATGCAATGCCTGCCGAAGTGTTATCACTAACGCACATCCCGATGTAGAGGTCATTCGCACCGAAGG
>BJFZ01000043.1 GCA_014190175.1 Actinomycetes bacterium
GACCGCACCAGATCCCAAAACGCGCCTCATGCGCGAGGGCGTATTCAAGGCATTCGGTACGCACCTCACAGGAGAGGCACACCCGCTTTGCTTCACGGGTTGAGCCGCCTTTTTCCGGAAAGAAAGCTTCTGGATCAGTCTCGGCGCAAAGTGCGCGCTCCTGCCAACCTAGTTCAACTGAATCATTATTGGCATCTCCCGCGATTGGAAGTAGTTGCGCCATATCTAATCCCCTTAAAGTTTTGCTCACGGCAAGTGAGCAACTAGGGATAATTACACGCGTGTAACTCTCTTTCGTCAAGTCGGAAAGGTGCGAATTTGAGGATGAATATTTAAAAAAGCGCGGTTTCTTGGCGCAAAATCGTATTTTCGGTGATTTTTTCCGCATCTGCTAGGACAGATCCAAATATTTGGGCAGAATCTCCAACTTTTACCGAGCGCCCTAAAATTGAATTTTTAATCTGGGAGTTGGCAGCAATTTGTGATCCCGAACTAATTATCGACCCGAAAATTTCGACACCTGCTGCTACGGTAACTAAATCTCCGATAGTCGTTCCGCCAGAAATTTTTGCGGTTGCATCGATTGTTGCAGTTGGTGAAATTACGCAATCCTTAATTTGATTTACAACAGCAGGTGATGAGATTTTCCCAAGTACTAAATCACGCGATGCGGTAAGCAATGCCTGCGGAGTACCAACATCTAGCCAGTAAGAGTTATCGATGAAGCCACGGATATTTGCGCCACTTTTTAATAGCTTTGGAAAAGTTTCGCGTTCGACGCTAACCACTTTGTTTGCCGGAATTTGGTCAATTATTGACCGTTTAAATATATAACAACCCGCGTTTATTAAATCAGTGATCGGATTTTCCATTTTTTCCAGAAAATCTATGACTCGCCCTGATGGATCACATGGCACACAGCCGTAAGTCCTGGCATCTTTTACTTGAGTCAAATACAAAGTCACGTCAGCGTTTGAACTTTCATGCGCTTTTATTTGACCAGGCAAATCATGACCGCTTAGGACATCGCCATTAAAAATTACTATTGACGAATCCGGTGCGCCTAAAAGGAATTCCGCCGCATTTCGAATCGCCCCACCTGTTCCCAAAGCGGTTTCTTCAACTGCATAAATCAACTCCACTCCAAAATCTGATCCATCACCAAAATAATCAGTAAAAGTTTGGGCTAGGTAAGAAGTGGCCAAAATAATTTTATTTATCCCCGCGGCTTGTGCTTGCGCGATCTGGTGGGCAATAAAAGGCACCCCGCCAACCGGAAGCATAGGTTTAGCAATCGCATCAGTTAGTGGGGCTAATCGAGTGCCTCGACCACCCACAAGTAAAATTGCCTCAACTTTTTTATCGCTCATAAATTAATTCGCTTTACTTTCAATTAATCTTTTCACTGCGGAGGTTATGTGCGCATCAGTTGAGGTAAGTGCAACTCGCAAATGTTTTGCTCCTAATTCGCCGTAAAAAATTCCTGGCGTTGCCAAAATTCCAAGCTCTGCCATCCAAGCAACATCGGCCCAGCAATCATTTCCGCGCGTTACCCACAAATAGAGACCAGCCTCCGAGTGATCAACTTGAAAACCAACATTTAGTAACGCTGATTTGAGCATTTCACGGCGAGCGCGATACCGCTCTCGTTGTCCGATTACATGATCGCGATCATTTAATGCCGCTGTCATTGCATGTTGGATTGGAAGTGGAAGCATCATTCCAAGATGTTTGCGAAGTTCCCGAATTTTCCCAATTAATTTTGGATCGCCAGCAATAAACGCTGCCCGGTATCCCGCTGCATTTGAACTTTTTGAAAGTGAATGAACACTTAACAACCCGGTGTAATCACCATCAGCCACACTTAAAATTGATTGAGGGTCTACATCCCAGCCAAAATCTAAATAACACTCATCACTTGCCAAGGTAACTCCACGAGTGCGCGACCATGAAATAATTTTTCGCAATAACTCTGGTGAACTCACTTGACCAGTCGGATTTGATGGAGAGTTAATCCAAACCAAATCTTCTGAATCTAACTCTGGCCAATCTGGCCAATCTGGCCAAGTATCTGGATCTAGTGAAACTGGAATCACTTTCGCGCCAGCAACCAATGCACCAACGGCATAAGTTGGGTAAGCAACTTCTGGGATTATTACTCTTTTTGCCTCAAGAAATGTTGGCAGCCAACCCACTAATTCTTTTGAACCAATAGTTGGCAATACATCAATTTTATTTTGATCGGTTGCAGCTGAAATTTTTAATCTTTTTCCGAGCCACCCACGCATTGCATCTCGAAGTTCAGTTGTACCAATTGTCGTCGGATATCCAGGTGCGTTGCTCGCAGCCCTTAATGCCTCTTGCATTATTTCTGGTGTTGCATCTACCGGAGTTCCTATCGAAAGATCGACGATTCCCTCTGGGTGTTCGCTAGCCCGTTGTTTAAAAGGTGCCAGGGCATCCCATGGGAAATCCGGAAGTTTCATTACTCGTTCGAGGTCGCGGGTGGAGCTGCTGCCTCAACCAACGGATGGTCAGTTGGAGTTAAGCCAACTTTTGCGGCCCCTCCAGGTGAGCCAAGTTCAACAAAAAACTCTTCATTTGCCGCTGTGTACTCTTTCCATGCTCCTGGAACATCATCTTCATAATAAATAGCCTCAACCGGACAGACCGGCTCGCAAGCACCACAATCAACGCACTCATCAGGTTGGATGTAAAGCATGCGGTTGCCTTCATAGATGCAATCAACTGGACACTCCTCGATACAAGATTTGTCCTTGATGTCGATGCATGGTTGGGCGATTATGTAAGTCACTTACGTCCTCTTATTTCTCTAGTTTCTCTAGATATTCCTTTAGCGGCCTTGTTGAGAATTCTACTGTCTACTATTACGACTACCTTGAATTTGAGCGCAAGCCCGAATATTAGCCATTAGGAAGGGGGGAAGGTGATCGAATTTGTCGGAAATTACTGCTGATCCCGGACCTGTAGGTGCCCGGGTTTCAATACGGCTACAACTGCCCGGCCAGGATGGATATCACGATCTGCTCGGTTACCTTGAACAAGGGAATCTGGTGCGACACAAAGATGGCACTGCCGCAAAATTCGATCCAGCTCATGTTGTGGCATGGAGGCAAGTTCCGATCACACCCACTAAAAGTAACAGTGCATCTGTCATTGAATCTTTAGAAAAAATTGCTCAACAAAATTGGATGCCTGAAAAAATTGAAGAGATTGGTAGTTGGCAACTGCGAAGCAATAGAGGTTTTTCATTCCGCGCAAATTCAACTCTTCCACTTGGTGGAAAGGGATTTGGTGCACCTGGCATTGAGTTAAATCAAGCAATTTCTAGAGTAATTGATTTCTATGCAGAATTAAATCAACCAGCTATCTTTCAAATTCTTCCATCAATCCATCAAGAATTAGAGAGAAGTATTAAAGCAAGAGGTTTTAGATCAAAAGGTGAAGTCCGTTTTGAAACAATGAGAATTGATGACTCAGTAAATTTAAATTTTGGAGAGTTTGGAGATATCCAACTGCAAATTAGCAATTACCCAACAGATGATTGGCTTGAGTTGCATGGAGATTACGAGATATCGGCTGAGTTGATGTTGCGAACTGCTTCGAAGTACCTGCATCTCTACCAACAATCAGAGCTTGTAGCGACTAGCCGTGCAGCATTCACTGAAGATTGGGCAGGAATATCTCGAGTTAGAGTCAGGCAGGATAAACAAGGTAAAGGTTTAGGCAGAAAGATCATGCTCGCAACATTGCAGGAAATAAAAGACAGTGGAGTAGAAAATGCATTTCTACAAGTGGAATCCGAAAATGTGAATGCACTAGCCATTTACCACACAATTGGATTTAGTTTGCACCACTATTTAAATTATTCAGTACTAGAAAATTAATTTCCTTCTCCCCGTTGAACTTTGAGGGATGGATTCATCCATTTTGCCTCGGGGTTTGTGCAAATCACTCGGTCTTCGGCGTGATACCTAGTTTTGTAAGTTTCGCGCTTTAATTCCACTTCATCTTTTTTGAATATGCGATCAACGCTAATAGAAAAACCTTGGACTCCTTCTTGGAATATACAACCTGCTGCATCATCTTCATAAGTTTTAAATGGAACAAAATTAGTTTTTGGACCACTTTCACTCGAGACATCAGCAAACTTTGTTCCATAAATCGAAACCGTTACCGAAGAGTTTGTAAATGAAGTGTCAACAAATATTGGGTGGCCAGAATTATTTTTGAATTTAACATCCACATTTGGCCAAGCGACAGTTGACTCACGCCCCGCTGGGTATCGAGAAATGTAAAAACTATGTGGTTTGTGTTGGACAAGTTCTAAACCACTGAACCATGCGGCGTTCCATGTTGTAGTTGCCACCTGTGAAACTCCACCACCAAGATCTTTCTTCAATACTCCATTATCAATCATGATGCCAGGAACAAATCCTCGGGCTTCGGTGCGTTCACCTACTGCTTTGTTGTAACTAAATATTTCCCCCGGCTGCACAATGGTTCCATCCATCCACTGTGCCGCTCTATGAATATTAATCAAGCGGTACTCCGCATATGGATAATTAGTTGTGAAAGTTCCAATTACATCTTTAATTCCTAAACCGCCAGCCATCTCTGTCGTGACCTTTGCTTTGACCAGTTCAGGAGTTACTGATGCAATGCGCAGTCCACCCACGTTGGATAGTGCCGGAATAATCGCATCATTTAACTTTGCATCTGGAACATCACTTCCATCAGATGATGGTTGTACCCGTGGTTTTCCATCTACCATTATGAAAGATGCATTAATTGGTTCACGGACATATTTGCGCCAGCGCGAACCAACTTGTTGTAAAAAATTTTCCTTTATCCAAATCGGCGCTAATTCACCAGAAGCAGAAGTGCGGAATACCAGTGATCCGGCAATCTCCGTTGGTGAAATAACTATTGGCTGCTCAGATACGTTTAGAGTCAATGGCTCACTTACCGCCTGCCGAGCAAATTCTAAAAGCGCTGTCGCATCTTTAGCTGATGCTTTTGGGTTAACTTTTTTCGTCGGCAAATCAATAACGTTTTTCTTTAACCAATACTTGCTAACTATCTTTATTGCTTTTTTTCGATCGATTTCGACACCGGCAAGCGAACTTAAAACTTGCGGCTCTAACTCTTTATAAATTATTGTGGCATCACGTGCATTTTTAGTGGTTCTAATCTCTAATGGCCGCAGTGCTTTAATAAATTTCTCTTTATCTATATTAATAACTGGCTTTAAATCAGTTTTGGAAGTAAGCAGCGAAAATAGATTAATCGGGTTCCATGTGCGCTGTGGTACTTTTTCAAGAGTTGCTATTAAATCCACTGAAATTCCAGCGCTCTTAGGTGAGATCGAAATGCTTGCAGCTTTTGCAGTTAAGTTAATTTTGCTTTTGATCATCTTATCCATTTGTACATTTAAATCTTGTAACGCAACAGCTTTTGTTTTTCCACCAATATCAATTCCCGAGACGCTGACTCCACTAGGAACCCCAGAACCGACTGCCAACCATGCAACTAGCCAAATTAGAGATAGAGAGCCAACTGAAATAGTTGAAATAATTGCGATCTGAATTTTTCGATTAGGAAATTTCAAACACGTGCTCCAATTCCAATGAGGACTATTAGAAATCCTAGCGTTAGGAGCAGATTCCCAGCTGAATTATTAGAGACCAGCAATTCATTAGAGTTTCCAAATAAGGAAGCTCGCAAAATTATTGATAACCAGCCGATTGCAAAGCCAATCTTTGCGATGCGACTTCCAAAGTACTGACCCAATAGATATGTGACTACGTATGAACCACTTACCGCAATCACAATACCCAATGGAAATCCCCATGCGTGAATTAGTACTGCCAAAATTCCATTAACTGCCCCAATAAGTATTCCAATTAAGAATTTCATCTTGATACGCCTGAAAAGAGATCGATCTCGCGACCATCTGCATCATATGGCTCGCTAACAACACCTCTAGCCAATGTGTAGTACTCGACACCAAAAACTTGCATTCCTAACATATTAGAAAGTGCAAAAAATGGGCCGTCGACTGCTATTTGAGTTGCATGTGCTCTCATCGCTTCCATTTTTTGTGAAACAAATTCGGTCGCATCTACAACTGAGGTCACAAGTTCATCTGGTTTTGCAAATGGAATATCGTCAATCGATTCTGCACCAAAAAATGACGAGGCAGCATCCTTCATGGCATCCATTCCTTGTTGAATTACTGATTTAGGGATGGTATTCCAGTAAATCTTAGAAATATTCCAAGGAGCAGTTGTTCCATGATTCGCATCAGCGGCTAATTCGGCTGCTCGCATGGAAACTCGATGGGCTTGGATGTGATCAGGGTGACCGTATCCGCCAATCTCATCATAAGTTATTAAAACCTGAGGTTTAAATCTTCTAATTATTTCTACTAAGTGGGACGCAGCCGAATCTAGAGCAGCACTCCAGAAAACATCTGGTCGCTCATTTTGCGGCATTCCCATCATTCCGCTGTCTCGATATTTCTTTTCGGGTGCTCCCAAAAAATAATGTTGCACTTGGTTTCTTCCAGAAAGTGCAGCGAGAGCGTTCCGTAATTCGATTTCGCGATGTGGCCCCAGTTGATCATCTTTATCACTCGCTAAATTGGCAAACTCAGGAAGTAAAACTTCCCCTTCTTCGCCCCGAGTGCAGGTAACTAATGCGACTTGCGCCCCTTCGGCGATGTACTTTGCCATCGTTGCGCCATTGTTAATACTCTCGTCATCTGGGTGGGCGTGAACTAGCAATAGGCGGGCTCCTGCTAATTTCATGGTTGAGGGTGCCAAAGACATAAGGGAAAGGGTACGGTCGATTCCTATGAGCGAACTCCCATTTCCACGCCACAGCGCCCGCACGTTGCGTTTTTCACTTGGGGCGCCTCGAAATTTCACCATCTCCCCTGATGGCCAGCGGGTTGTTTATGTAAGAAGTGGTTCCGGGATCGACCGCACTGGTCGGCTTTTTGAATTAGATCTAAATAGTAAGAACACCCGCGAGATTGTGAATCCGCTTGATCTGCTTAAAAGTGGCGATGAGAAAATCTCAATAGAAGAACAAGCCAGGCGCGAAAGAGCGCGTGAGGCGGCGGCTGGAATTACGAATTATTCAAGTGATGCAAATCTTAAAAAAATCGCATTTGCACTTTCTGGAAAACTTTACGTTGCAAATTTGGAAGATGGAAAAGTTTTGCAATGGCCGGCGCAAGAACCCGTGATTGATCCGCAATTTGCACCTGATGAAAGTGCTGTTGGATACATCAACCCTTCTGGTGAGATGCGATTGAGTGATGGAGTAAGTGATCGTGCAATTTTTACACCAGAAAAAGCTGATGTTTATTACGGGCAAGCAGAATTTGTGGCAAGTGAAGAGATGGACCGGATGCATGGGTTTTGGTGGAGCGCAGATAGTAAGTATTTAATTGTTGAAAGATTTGATGAGAGTGGTGTTGAAAAAATTTGGATCAGCGATCCAGCAAATCCGGAAAGTGAACCAAGATCTGTTCGCTATCCAAAAGTTGGGACTCCAAATGTTGTTGCTTCACTTTTCGCCTACCACCTTGAAAGTAAAAGTAGCCAAGAAATTAAGTGGGCCAAGGAGCACGAGTATTTAGTTTCAGTAAATTCTGGCGCTGTAAATAAGCCGCCACTTCTAATGACTATCGATCGGGCCCAACGGCATGCTCATATTCGCGCAATAAATTTAAGTGATGGATCCTCAACGGTAATCGCTGAAATGAGCGATCCCGCCTGGATCACACTTGTATCGGGATCTCCACAATGGGGTCCTGCTGGACAATTGATTACAACTTTTGATACAGCAACAACGCGTCATCTTGCGGTTGATGGAAATCCTGTAACTCCAGATGGATTGCAAGTCGATCGGATTGTTCATGTCGATCGGAATGGAATTACTTTCGAAGGAACATTTGAAGCTACCTCGTTGCATGTCTATTGGTATGGCTGGGGTGGCGAGTTAGAAGAAATATCTAAAGGCGATGGTGTGCATATGGCTAAGGCAGCCGCAGATACATTATTACTTTTATCTCGCTCATTGGATTATTACGGCGCCAAGGTGGAAGTTATTCGTGATGGAATGCGAATCGAAATTGAATCTTTTGCCGAAAAACCTGAAGTGGATGCAAAACCTGAATTATTAAATCTTGGAGAACGCAAACTTCGCTCTGCGCTCCTGTTGCCGCAAAACCCAAGTAAATTTCCGCACCAGAATCTGCCTTTATTAGTAGATCCATATGGTGGACCAAGTCACTTACGAAATATCAAAGCGAAAAATGCATTTGCTGAAGCCCAGTGGATCGCAAATTTAGGTTTCGCAGTTCTGATAACTGATGGTCGTGGCACTCCAAATCGCGGACCTGAATGGGAGAAAGCAGTTTTAAATGATCTTTCCGCCGCCCCACTTGCCGATCAAGCAGATGCAGTTACTGCACTCTTTCAACTTCGTCCAGGTTTGATCGATCCCGAAAAAGTTGGTATCCGTGGCTGGTCATTTGGTGGGTATTTAGCCGGCCTTGCTGCTCTTCGTCGTCCCGATATTTTTAAGTGCGCAATCATCGGTGCTCCTGTTACCGATTTTAGATTTTACGATACTTATTACACCGAGCGTTTCTTAGGCGCAGTTGCTGACCACCAAAATTATCAGCAATCTTCGCTCTTGCCTGATGCGGATAAGTTGTCGGTTCCGGTAATGATTATTCACGGTCTTGCAGATGACAATGTTTTGGTTGCAAATTCACTACATCTGTCAAGTGCATTGCTTGCCGCTGGCAAAGCCCATGAAGTTTTGCCGCTGACTGGAGTTACACATATGACTTCACAAGAAGTGGTGGCTGAAAACTTGATGCACCTAGAGTTAGATTTCTTAAAGCGTTCGCTAAAAATCTAAATTTTAATACTTCTAATACTCAGGCAGTGACGGATCAATCTGTTTAACCCAAGCCACAACTCCCCCGCTTACATGTGTTGCATCTGCAAATCCGGCGGCTTTTACAACTGCAAGACATTCAGCAGAGCGCACTCCACTCTTGCAATGTAAAACTATTGGACGATCCTGTGGCAATTTTGAAAGAACTGTTCCATCAAGAAATTCTTGTTTTGGAATTAGTACAGAACCTGGAATTCTGACAATTTCAAATTCACTTGGCTCGCGCACATCGATCAAGATGAAATTATCTTTGTTATCTAACTTGCTCTTTAACTCAGTGACAGTAATTGTGGAACCTGCAACTGCATCCGCTGCCTGCGTAGAAATGGCACCACAAAAACCTTCGTAATCTTCCATCAACGCTTTTTGAGTTGCATTTGGACCACAGATAACACAATTTGGATCTTTGCGGATCGCAACTTTGCGGTAACTCATCTCAAGTGCGTCATAAATCATTAACCGACCAATTAGCGGTTCGCCAATTCCCGTAATTAATTTAATTCCTTCAGTTACTTGGATTGAACCAATTGATGCGCAGAGCACGCCAAGTACGCCACCCTCGGCACAACTTGGCACCATTCCAGGTGGTGGTGGTTCTGGATACAAGCAACGGTAACAAGGACCATGTTCAGACCAGAAAACACTTGCTTGTCCATCAAATCGATAAATAGAACCCCAGATATATGGTTTTCCTAAAAGCACACATGCGTCATTTACTAGATAGCGCGTTGCAAAATTATCTGTTCCATCAATAATCAAGTCGTACTGTGAAAATAACTCCATGACATTTGAATTGTCGAGTCTGGTTTCGTGGATAACAACATTTACGTATGGATTAATTTCAGCCACAGATTCTTTTGCGCTCTGTGCTTTACTTTTTCCAATGTCACTTTGTCCGTGAATTATCTGACGTTGCAAATTTGATTCATCAACGACGTCATACTCAACAATTCCAAGGGTTCCGACTCCGGCAGCTGCTAAATACATCAATGCGGGTGATCCAAGGCCTCCAGCGCCAACACACAGCACCTTTGCGGCCATTAAACGACGTTGTCCGGTCATGGCCACATCAGGAATAATCAAATGGCGGCTATATCGGCGAACCTGCTCAACTGTTAATGGCGGTCCTGGTTCGACGAGCGGGGCGAGCGAATCAACTGGCTTCATGCCCTAATCCTGCCATCTTTCGCCAACTACCTTCACACGTGCCCTAACATCACCTTGTGACTTCTACTCCTATCGATCCTTTAGGCGCCAAACAGCGCTTGCCTCGAGATGAGCGTCGGGCCCAGCTGCTTACCGCAGCCCTCGAAGTATTTACCGCGGCGGGTTACCACGCCGCCGCCATGGATGAAATTGCCGATCGCGCCGGAGTAAGTAAGCCAGTTTTATATCAACACTTTCCAAGCAAGTTAGATCTCTACTTGGCGGTCTTAGATCTTCATGTTGATTCTCTTGTTTACACAATTCAACGCGCAATAGCTTCAACGCATGACAACGCTGATCGTGTGCGTGCAACAGTTGATGCTTACTTTAATTTTATTGAAGAAGAAGGTGAGGCATATCGTTTGCTTTTTGAAAGCGATATGAATGTAGAGCCTGCAGTTCGCGAACGTTTATCACGGATGACTTATGAC
>BJFZ01000044.1:0-2650 GCA_014190175.1 Actinomycetes bacterium
GCAATAGTTTCATACTCATTTTCAATATTAAAAAGAAAGTAAATCTCATAAATTCCCACAGTAGGCAACGAAACTTTTCCGCCAATGATTAGCGCTCGTGGGCTATCTACTACGGCTACTAGCGCAGAAATATTTTCACGGGAAATAATATTTCCATAACTATGTTGCAAAGTTGACGAAGCACGTACTCGATCTCGTAGTTCACTAGGAATAGAATTTTTGGAAACTAAATTGGTACTTCGTTCAGTTTTGAGCAAAGCCCCTTGTGGTGAATTCTGCTGAATCAGAATTACTTCACGGCCACTGCCACCTTGGTTGTTAGGCGTGAGATTATTTACTACGTTGTCTAACGCCAGTTTGTAAGAACCACGTAATTGGGTACTAAGAAATGAAAACTGTGACTCTGTTTGATAAATTGAGGATTGACTTTCCGAAAGCGCTGAATCTAATTTTGAATCCTTAATACCATTTTGAACGCTGATGAGAATCACAAAAGCAAGAATCGATATAGCGATGGTGGATAGTACGACCGTGCTTGCCACCACCCGCACGGCCAAAGAAGTTTTCTTCATTTCGGTTAAATCATCTACTTTGCATAAAATTTCCAGCGCGGTAGCCAACGCCACGTACTGTCATTACTAATTCTGGATTATCGGGATCGCGTTCAATTTTTGAACGAAGTCGCTGTACATGCACATTGACTAATCGAGTATCGGCTGTTTGTCGATAGCCCCAAACTTCAAATAGCAAAGCATCCCGAGTAAAAACTCTACCTGGCTCCTTTGCCAGAGCTGCTAATAAATCAAATTCAAGTCGCGTCAGCGCAATAACTCGTCCATCACGTTTGACCTCATGAGCCACAAAATCAATGCTTACTTCCCCAAGATTTAAAGATGCGGTAGCTGAAGGAATACGGCGCAATCTAGTTTTAATTCGAGCGATTAACTCCCCTGGCTGAAATGGTTTTACGATGTAATCGTCCGCACCAAATTCCAACCCTTTTACAATCTCTGCGGTTTCCCCTTTGGCGGTCAACATAACAATCGGAATCATAGATTCGGCTCTAATCTGCTTACAAACTTCAAT
The DNA here is from genome assembly GCA_014190175.1 of Actinomycetes bacterium. The sequence goes on from BJFZ01000044.1 coordinate 1,087, forward strand.
GCCATCAATTCCTGGCAACATGATGTCTAGTAAAACTAAATCTGGTGGAGTGGCGCGGAATATCTCCATTACTTCATCTCCGCGCCCCACTAAATCAACTTCCATGCCTTCGCCGGTTAAGACGATTGCGAGCATCTCTGCAAGATCCTGGTCATCATCGACGACCATAATCAGCGTCATTAGCTGCCGTGCTCCCACGAATTCAAATAGAGCTCTTGCGCTGGTGTTAATGAATCAATTTCCCCACCCATGCTGGCTAATTTCAAGCGGGCAACTTCCTTATCAATCTCTGTAGGTACGTCATAGACGCCAGGCTTTAATCCTTTGCCCGCTTTGACTAGCCATTCAGCAGTGAGTGCTTGATCTGCAAAGGACATATCCATTACTGCAGCCGGATGACCCTCCGCCGCTCCAAGATTTACCAGACGACCTTCAGCAAGTAGCAATATTCTTCTGCCGTCAGCCATTACATACTCATCAGTCTGGTGGCGGATTTTCGAATTCTTCTTTTTCGCATTTATCTCTAGCCACGCGACATCAATCTCAATGTCAAAATGTCCTGAGTTTGCGGTTATTGCTCCATCTTTCATAACTGCGAAATGCTCTTCACGCAAGACATCGCGATTTCCAGTCACCGTTATGAATATATCGCCAACTTTTGCAGCATCGAGCATTGGCATTACGCGATAGCCCTGCATCATTGCATCTAACGCTTTCGTTGGATCTATTTCGGTAATTACTACATCTGCTCCCATGCCTTTGGCACGTTCTGCCACACCTTTACCGCAATAACCAAATCCGGCGACAACAACAATTTTTCCGGCAATCAAAGTATTGGTCGAACGGAATATCGCATCTAATGTTGACTGACCAGTTCCAAAACGATTATCAAACATATGTTTTGTATCAGTGTCATTAACTGCAATCATTGGGAAAGTCAGTGCGCCATCTTTTGCCATTTGGTGCAAACGAATTACACCAGTGGTTGTTTCCTCGCACCCAGCAGATACATTTGGAAGTAATTCACGCCGCGTAGTGTGCAGGGTATTTACTAAGTCGCATCCATCATCGAAAACTAAGTTTGGCTGCAAATCAAGTGCCGCATTTATGTGTCGGTAATAGCCGTCACGGTCGATGGCGTTATGGGCAAATACATTAATCCCATATTCGTGAACAAGTGCCGCTGCTGTGTCATCTTGGGTCGAAAGTGGATTTGAGGCGCAAAGTGAAAGCTCGGCACCGCCTGCGGCAAGAGCGCGCATTAAATTCGCAGTCTCAGTTGTTACATGCATACACGCAGAAATACGAACTCCGGTAAATGGCTTCTCTTTTTCGAAGCGGGTACGAATCTGTGCCAACACTGGCATATTTCGCTCGGCCCACTCAATTCTTTTTTTGCCTTCAGCAGCAAGGCTCGAATCAGCAACATCATATTTGTCAGTCTTGTTTATAGCGGTAGCGGTCACTTGAATCCTTACTCGAATCGGTCAATAGTTAATAGGATTGACCAAGGTTTAGAGCACTAACCTTACTAATAAGTGCCGGATTTAACCTTGTGACGCCA
>BJFZ01000044.1:2660-10361 GCA_014190175.1 Actinomycetes bacterium
GAATAATTGCGCCTAAATCCCCACCAATGGTGATCGAACTCTCCCCACTTTCTTTACTAACTACCGCCTGGCCACCCCATACGAAGGCGATCGACTCGGTAGTAATTTGATGAGGTTGCGGGTTATTGGACAGCGGAAGTTGGAGCAATTTTAGTTCCGGAGCGCTCCACGCTTTGCCGTTTACTATCTTCTCTGGAGCTATTAAATAACTTTCTAAATTTTGAGCCGACAAATCTGCAATCTCCAAAAATAGATTTAGATCGATCGCTTTAATCGTTAATCCACCACGAACCACATTGTCACTTGCAGCCATTACTTCAACCCCGGTGCCGTTTAAGTATGCATGGATTGTCCGCGGTGGCACGTAGATGCCTTGCCCTGGGGAAAGTTTTACAAAATTACAAAGTAGCGTTGCGAGCACATCAAGTCGATCTGGATATCTGTTAGCGACTTCTAAACTCCATTTTTGCCTATCGTTAGGATTTGCCACTTTTCGCAAGTTACTGATCAAATCGGGAATTAAATTCAAATCATCAGGAGCCCCTAGAAGAATTTTCAACAGATCACTTATTGAATCGCCATTTTCTATTTTTGGAAGCAGGAAATTTGAAATCCTTACGCTACCCATAGAGTTAACTGCCTCAATAATTTCACTTTCATCAGCAATTCCAACTAAAGCATAAAAATCTGATAACGCTACAAGCATCTCCGGTTTATGATTTGTATCTGAAAATAGTTCAGGGGTTTTATTTACTTGAGATTTATTTGGATGAACTTGCAAAGATAAACTCTGTTCTACTGCCAAAATTTTTGCTAGAACTGGGAGGCTTCCTTTTGGAAAATCTCCAAACCACAACTCCGCTTCAGGCTGCTTACTATTTTCAGCTCCCCGATTGCCCGCTAATACTGAATTAGATCCCCAGGCATAAGTTTTCACAACTCCGTTAAGTTGTTTAATTTCACTCATCTTAGATTTATACCTAATTAACGTTTTCGCGCTTGATCAATAAGTAAAACTGGTATTCCATCTTGAATTGGATAAGCAAGCGGACATTTCACGCAAAGTAATTCAGAATTAATCTCCTCTAGAGAGGCGTGACACTCAGGACAAGCTAGCACCGCTAATATCTTTGGGTCGACACTCATTTACTCATCCCGTTCTACTTGTTTAAGTAACTTACTTGAACTTACTTTAAATTAGCAATCAATTCCAAGACCTCGTCCCGGACAGAGACCATTATTACACCAGTGTCCCCCTCAACGTTTAACCGTAAAAGTGGTTCTGTATTTGACCCTCTTAAGTTAAACCACCATTTTTCAGTAATGACCATTAATCCATCCAACTCATCAATTTCTAACAGATCGGCATGATTGAGGTAATGGGATTTAATTTTTGAAATAACTGCTTGGATATCAGGAACTTTGGTGTTTATTTCTCCACTTTGCACATATTTTGCATATGGTGCCAATAGTTGCGACAAAGTTGTTCCCTGCTTTGCAGATCCAAGAGCTGCCAATGTGTGAAGAGCAGCTAATGCTCCCGAGTCGGCACCCCAAAACTCCTCAAAATAAAAGTGGCCAGAATGCTCCCCCGCAAAGACAGCGCCAGATTCAGCCATCATCGCTTTAATAAATGAGTGACCGACTCGACTGCGAAGTGGAGTGCCACCATTAGCTGAAATTACCTCTGGAACTATGCGTGATGAAATTAGGCTATAGATAACTCTTGCCCCTGGATGTTTAGCAATTTCGCGTTGTGCAATGAGGGCACTTAATAAGGATGGATCAACAACATCCCCTTTTTCATCCACTAAAAAACAGCGGTCAGCATCTCCATCAAATGCAAGACCTAAATCTGCCTGGTTTGATCGCACGCTAGCCTGCAAATCAACTAAATTGGCGGCATCAATGGGATTAGCCTCATGATTTGGAAAAGTTCCATCCAATTCAAAAAACATTGGAATAACCTCTATTGGCAAATTAGCAAAAATTTTCGGAGCCGTATGCCCGGCCATTCCATTTCCTGCATCAATAACAACTTTTAAGGGCCTAATACTTCGGCAATCAACTAAGTCATTTAAGAATTTTGCATATTCGACTAGCAAATCTTGAGAAATAACTTTACCTTTTTTGTCTTTATCTGAATTTGCATAATTTCCACTTAATAAAACATCACGAATGAAATTTAAACCAGAATCTCGACCGATTGGTTTTGCAAATGCCTGGGCCATCTTAATTCCGTTGTAAGGGGCCGGATTATGACTTGCGGTAAACATTGCTCCAGGAATCTTTAACCTACCGGTAGCAAAATAAAGTTGATCTGTCGAAGAAAGACCAATATTTATTACATCAGTTCCTTGTAAATTTACTCCCTCGCTAAATGCCCTAACTAATTTGGGAGATGAGGGTCGCATATCGTGACCAACTACAATGCATTCACTTTTCACTAACATTGCAAATGCTTGTCCCACATTAAAAACAAAATCTGGAGTTAGATAATTTTCTACTAAACCTCGGATATCATATGCTTTTATGATCTGGTCGATGAAACTTAATTCATATTTCATAACTTTAATCCGATGGGAGTGCGCGCAAATGTCCTCGACGGCCAAGTGAAGGATGAATCACTTCTTTTTGTGGCGAAGCCACACTGCGCACTGCTTCAGCGATCGCAAGTAGATCATCATGAGTTGGTCCAGTTGAATACTCTTCCGCCGCTAATTTAATTAATTCCCATCCACGTGGTGGGGTTAGTTTTTCTCCATGAACATTGCAAAGGTCATAATTATGTGGTTCGGCAAATGTTGCTAGCGGTCCGAGCACTACTGTTGAATCTGAATAAATATATGTCAAAGTCGAAACTGCTGGTTCACTACATCCCATTTTGGCGCAGCGTCGTGCAGATGGTCTAGACGGTCGCGAAGAGTGATTGGGCACAGTACGAGACATGTATATAAGGTAGTCGTTTTGATTAAGAAAGTTTGGGATTGGCGCGATAAATAAAGTCAAAATTACTTTCTTGGGGTCAAAACTTCGCTATCTGAAATTGGAAGTGCTGAGCGCTCAATTGCCGTAACTGGCCTAATCGCCATTACTGAAACTCCTCGAGAATCCAATACTGAAAAACTCGCATACACCGGCTTAGCCCCTGGAATTATTCGAATTGCGCTTACATTGGCCGGGATTTTCCACGTATCGATTCCAGCCAAATTTTTCCGACTTACTTTCTTTCGATTAGTTGTAGCTTCTACAACTACAGAACTATCTTCTGTATAAACATTAAGATTCATACCAATCGCAGGCACAGTTATTGCTTCGATGTTTTGCGCGTTAATTGCTTCACTTCCAGAACTCCAAGCGAAATCATAGAGTGATACCTTTACGCTCGAAAAAACTGATGCAATTATTGGTTCGGTTGCATCAATCTGCAAAGCGAAAAATCTACCTAAAGGTAAGGATGAGAATGGGAGTTGGACAACTTTACCGGCAGGAACTCTTAGCTCTGCTAAACCGACAGGTGAGTAAATCCCAGATTTTGCTAAATAAGTAACTTTCACTACGGCATCTGCTTCCCCTGGTACGAGTAACCGTAGAAATTGTGAGTTAACTTTTTGAGTTTTACTTTTTCCAATTACCGAGGTAACAAATACTTTTTTATTTGGTGCTGCAGTTGGTGTAACGAAATCTCCACCTAATTTTGCAAGTCCTTTTTTCTGCTCATCAAACAAAACAGCTGAAAACCTTCCAGCTCTAGCAATTAAATGGAAAGCTAGAAACTTTTTATTAGTAATCAATGAGTTTAGTTGGACTATTCGGGTGCTCTGTGCCGAGATAACTAAACTTTGATTACTTTCTTTCCCAACTTCGCTCCAAATTTCTAAATCTATAACCGCTTTGCTTCGATTTGGATTTACAAATTGAAAATATCCAATGCTGGAGATCGTAGATGTTCCACCCAAAACCCATTTTTCACTGATTGCCGGAGTGCACTGAGACAGAGCGATCCAACTTTGCGGTTTCACAGCTACGAGTAGAGGGCTTGCGCCCAACCCTTCTACCTCTTTTGCATAACTCCCCATACTAATAGAAGAAGTTTTTAGAGTTTTAAATTTCCTTTCTCCTTTTTTTACAGTTGCTACCCCGCGCTTTTTGGCCGATAAGTACACAACGGAATTAACTCCGGAAGGTTCTGAAGGGCAAATCGTTGGCGAAATATTTTCGCTATATTTTCTAATCTCTGGCTTTGCCGAAAGAAGTTGCGAGAGAAGTACGATAAAAATAGCTGCAATTGCAATCGCCTGTATCCGGTTGATCCTTATCTCCTGGAATTTAATCATCTGGCCAACTCGACATCTGATAGTTCTGATCTCTTTCTTCCACGTGGAAGGGCAAAAAATATGATTAACCCGATTGTCAATATTTGTAAGGAAATTCCGGCTCTCTGCAGCGGACCATCATGTATTAACAATGCGTCACCGGGGGCTTCGACTTTAAATTTTGTTAACCCATCTCCCGTTTTTTCGGCCTTTACAAACTGTCCATCTACCAGCAAATGCCAACCATCACTAAATCTTTCTGCAAGTAAAACTTCGCCGGCCTTTGGAATTTTAAAATTTGCTGAAATTCGATTAGCGGCAAGTGCAATTGGCTCTGCGTCAGCGCTAATAAATTTCACCCGAGCAGAATTTCCGGCTATCTTCCAAAGCACTCCATCTTTTGTGGCCGATAATCTTACTAATCCCCCTACGCCATCTATTTTGCGTGCTACTTCTTTGTCCACTGGTTCATTTAAGAAAATATATCTAACGCCATAATTTGCCAATTGTTCGCTTGGGTATTCTCCGGCACCATCAACAATTTCTGATACGATTTTAGAAATAACTGGTTCCTCTTTATACATTAAATCCATTTCACCGAAATAAAGGTCACGCTCTCGCAACAAAGCGTATGAAACGCTGGTGCCAAGATCAGTTTGTTGGCTTTGTAATATTAAAGTTCGAGATCTTTCTTCCCCGGCAGTAGCAGCTGCTACAAAAGGTGGAATTATTTGTAAATTTCCAGCTCGTGTCGGGCTATCAGCACCGGGCAAAATCCACCAAACCGAAAGTGCAAGTGTGGAATAAATTGCAACAGTTGAAAGAATTGCGGTCGAGATGTGCCGATATCCAAAATTTGAATTTTGTAATCGATAGACCAATCCATTTAGCATCGTAGTTAGTGCAAATGTGCCAAAAAAATTAGCTAAGACCAAGAAAGCCCCCGGCCAAACTCGCCCTGGCAATGAATCTCCATTTGCATGTATTGCAATCGCCATGAGAATTGCACTAAAACTAGTTGAAAGTAAAGTAAGCGCACCTAACAGGACTGCATGTGAGGATCGGAGCGCAATTAGGCCCACTAAAGCAACTATCCCTAAAATAAATATTGGTGGGGATCCAATGCCGCCAGGATTACCGATTAAGACTTGCCATGGTTGGCCGACTTCATTGCTAATTCCACTTTCCATTAGCCACTTGGTGGGATGTATAAGTGCATTAGTAGACCAAGGGGCAAGCGCTCCAACGCTTGCAAAAGTTATTACCCCGAATTTTTGAAGACGTTCATAAAAAATACTAGAACGCCACTTTGAATTAAGGACCAAGAAAATCATTGAACCCACGCCAATTAAGAAAAATGGTGGGCTAAATGAAACCAATAATGCAAACAAACCACTTAAAAATGCAATCCTTCTCCAGCGTAAATTTTCAGGATTATGTATCTGCCTTGCACTGATTGCACACATTGGTAAAAGGATTATAAAAAGCAAGGTGCCGATTCGACCTGACGAGATTGAAGTTATCATTAATGGATTTAATGAATAAAGCAATGCTCCAAGTGCAGAGTTTCCCTTTGATAAATTTCGATCTCTTAGAAATGCAAAAAAAGTTGCTGCTGCTAATACTGGGCCAAATAAAAAAATGATTGTTACCAGTAGGGATACGTTTCCAAAAGTCATAAGCGAAAGAAATGACAACAGCGGAAGTATTGGCAATGCAGGAGTGTTAGTACCTAGAGCTACTGCGTGCCAAGAGTCGCTGTAGATCCTCATTAATTCACTTGCACTTGTAGGTACCTGAAGTAATGTTCCGCCAGAGATCTCACCCCACCTGTTTCTTCCAGCGATTAATGAGATAAAAGTTAGTGAAATTAGAAGTATCGGTAGTGGCCTAATTAAAAGACGCAAAGATTTAGGTTCACTTTCAGAGTCCATCAAATCAGCGTCATCATTTATTGGTTCGGTAATTACTGTTGTAGGTGCGCTATCAGTGCGTCGCAATACCAAATCCCGCAAATTTTCTAATGGAATAATCAGCTGATCTCGCCACGGAGCAAGAAATGGTCGCACGACGCGGGATGGAAGCAATCGGGTTAACTTGCGGCGCTTTCTGGCTTTTCTAAGAATATCCAGGCGCGAATAATTAAGCGCAATCGCTGCAATCTCATCTAATGCGTATCCCGGCAATTTTGCTAATAGATAACCTGTCGCTCGTAAAATCGCGGTAAATAGCAACCGAAGTGAAATCCACGGCAAAATCCATCGCGGTGCATTAACTAAAAGTACATATGCTGCATGTCTGCGATCTAACAGATGTGGCCGATGAAGTGGTGCACCTTCTACATCAACTTCGCGCCGTTCTGTTGCGGCGGCTTCGGCATGATAAACGACTGCATCGGTTACACAAATAACTGAATACCCGGCAACGTGCGCGCGCCAACCAAGGTCAACATCATCTCTAAACAAAATTAGATGTGGATCAAATCCGCCTAACTCCTCAAATAAATCTCTGCGAATTAATGCACCAGCGGTGCTGACTGAAAGTACATTTCGAATTCCATCATGTTGACCTTGATCTCGTTCGCGCGGCTCAAGGCCAGTCCAACGTGCGCCATTTATTCCAATACTTACTCCGACTTCTAATAAATAACCGCGGTCATTCCAACCACAAATCTTTGGACCAGCAATGCCAACCTGCGGGCGTTGACTCACCGCTTCAAGTAATGCGGCGAGCGCACCTGGGGCAGGAGCGCAATCATCATGCAACAACCAAAGCCATTCATTTGAGCCGTCACCGCCGTCACCACCACCACTCTTGCTGCCAATCTCTGGAAGAGTTTCCACCGCGATCGCGACAGCTTCACCAAAGCCACGTTCGCGCTCTAACTCAATTAACGGCAAGCCAGAGTTGGTAATTAGTTGACGAGAGGAATCCAGAGATCCGGTATCTGCTACAACTACTTGGTTAGCTGGTCTGGTTTGTGAAGAGATCGCAGCCACAACTTCAGGAAGCCATAGGGCACCGTCATGGGTTACCAAAATCGCGGTAACAGTTAAATCTGGATAAGTTTTATCTGGTTCGGGCGCCAGTAGCCCCTCTGGAGTACTCATAACAACCCCACCTTACGGTGCTCACCTACTGTGCGGTAATCAGCACAGTGAGCCTAAATAAGCCTAAGTGAGCCCAAGATTAAGCTGGACGTCGCTTCAGTCGGCGTCTTTCCCGCTCGGATAGACCGCCCCAGATCCCAAAACGCTCATCATGCGCGAGGGCGTATTCAAGGCATTCGGTACGCACCTCACAGGAGAGGCACACCCGCTTTGCTTCACGGGTTGAGCCGCCTTTTTCCGGAAAGAAAGCTTCTGGATCAGTCTCGGCGCAAAGT
>BJFZ01000045.1 GCA_014190175.1 Actinomycetes bacterium
GTGTCCAGCTGGACGGTTTGTTTGATTTCTTCCTTCCCATCTTTCTGGGTATCTGGTTTGCCAACCGGCTTATTATCAAACATTTCGTCTAATTGGATTTTAGATTTTTCCTTGAGATTCTTGATTCCTGACATTATTTAAGTCTCCCCATAACTTCGTTAACGAGATTTCCATACGCTTCCGCCCCGCTGCATTTCGGGTCATGATCGAATACGGCCTTGCTTGACTCCTGAGCTTCGCTGAGCTTGACGTTTTCCGGAATCTTTGTTTCAAAAACCTTGCTTCCGAAAAGCTCGTTGATTGTTTCAAGCACCCGTTTTGATAAATTGCTGCGCGTTTTGAAAAAGGTGAAGAGAACTCCCATCACTTCAGCGCGGTGGTCGATCAAGCTTCCTGCTTTGACATTCGTTCGGTTGATCGATTCCAAGAAGGACTGGATTCCGGCTAGGCTAAAATAGTCCAATTGCACGGGCAGAATGATGTGCTCTGCAGTTAAAAAGGCATTGGCGAGCAGTGTATTGAATGTAGGAGAGGTATCGATGATGATGTAGTCATATTCAGCTTTTTTCAGCTTTGTGCGTAAGACGAATTCTTTGGCTTGGATTTGGGCGAGCTTATACTCCGCAACAGAAAGAGAATTGTCTGAGGGGATCACGTCAAGAGAGGGGATGTAAGATTTCTGAATGACGTCTTTGAGTTCGCAGTCATCTTGGCAAAGGAGCTCCGCAATCGTTTGCTGGTTCTCGGTCTTGATGCCAAGACCTAAACTCGAGTGGCCTTGCGGATCTAGATCGACGAGGAGCACTTTTTTTCCAGCGTAGGCAAGTCCCGCACTCAAGTTAATGGCGGTGGTCGATTTTCCTACGCCTCCTTTTTGATTCGAAATGGCTATCTTGTACATCGGTTGAGTCCTTGCATTCCATGAGTCTTATCAGTTTCCCCAACTTTAAGCGACATCGACTTTTAAGTAAACAGTGAATTGATGATTTACTGGAATCCATGATGTTGCTAAGATGATGAAAATCTACGGCAACCACGACATAAGAAGGTCTATCATGGAGAAAAAATCTGAGAAGAAATCGCCAGAAAAACCAAAGAGAGCTCGCATTACATTGGAGTGCTCTTCAGAGATTAGAAAGTCGATACGGATTAGAGCCGCTCAAGAAGACAAAAGCATGAATGATTTCATTTTATCAATCGTCTTAGCTTCGATGAAAAAGGAGTGATCGACTCCTTATTTTAATTATGAACACCATGAGAAATTGAGGTGATTGTCTATGAGCAACCGATGTCAAGAAATTTATTGAGAAATCTGAATATGAGTATTTTTTTAGAAACTGAGCGATTAATTCTTAAAACACCAGAATTATCTGATCTGGATAATTTAGTAGCTTTGCGGTCTGATCTCGAAGTAATGCAATACACGGGTGAAGGGGCTTCCCAAACAAAAGAACAAGTGGAGGAATATCTTAATTTTGCCATTTCCTACTTCAATAAACATGGCATGGGATTCTGTTTAATTTTTGAAAAAAAAAGTGGCCAATTTGTTGGAGAGGCTGGCTTGTTTCATTTGTTATTTGATGATACGCAGCCAGAGATTGAAGTAGATTATCATTTGCATAAGAAGTTTTGGGGGAGAGGTTATGCCACTGAATTAGTCAAGGCGTTGGTCCAGTGGGGATTTCAACACTTATCAATTGATAAGCTTGTTTCTGCTACTTATCCAAATAATGTTGCGTCTCAGAAAGTTTTAAAAAAAGCCGGATTTGATTGCCGGAGTAAAAAACAATTACCCGATGGCAAAGAATTATTTTGGTATGAAATTTATAAATAGGTGCAGGGAAATTCTGTGAATTCACGAATGAAGAAGTTTTTGTCGTATTATAAACCCTACCTGGGATTATTTTGTGCGGACATGGCATGTGCATTTGTTGCATCGGCAGTTACACTGGCAATCCCATTATGCATTAGGTACATCACTAAAAATTTATTAGCTCCCGATACCTCCTATGTGCTTAGCCAAACCTACATGATGGGCGGTATCATGCTCGGTTTGGTTGCCATTTATACTGCATGCCACGCGTTTATTGACTACCGGGGGCATATGATGGGGGCGCTGATGGAAAGAGATATGCGCAGTGAATTATTCGATCATTACCAAAAACTATCTTTTAATTTTTATGATGAACACAGAACGGGGCAGCTCATGACGCGGATCTCAAACGATACGTTTGATCTTGCTGAACTGTATCATCATGGCCCTGAGGACATCGTCCTCGCATTACTCAATTTTATCGGTGCATTCGTCATCTTAACCACTATCAATGTTAAGCTCGCTCTAATCGCTCTTCTTTTTTTGCCAATCATGGGTGTGTATGGGTATTATTTTAGCAGGAGAATGCATTGTGCATTGAGGAAAAGCAAGGATAGGATCGGCGATATTAATGCTCAAGTTGAAGATACACTTGCGGGCATCAGAGTTGTGAAGTCATTTACGAACGAGGAGATTGAAAAAAATAAGTTTGCTCACGAAAACAAACGGTTTGTCGATAGCAGAAAAGCTGGTTATAAAAGTGAGGCTTATTTTTATGACGGCTTAATTATGTTCACTCAACTCATGACTGTTGCTGTTGTCATTTTTGGGGCAGTCGACATTATTAAAGGCTCCTTAGATTTAGCCGATCTACTGGTGTTTTTACTCTATATTGGCATTCTCATTGAACCCATTCAGAGGCTCGGTAATTTTACCAGGCTATACCATGAAGGAGCTACCGGTTTTGAGCGGTTTATGGAAGTTTTAGAGGTAGAACCAGATATCAAAGATTCTCCAAATGCAATTGAGCTTACGCAGACCCAAGGAAATGTAGAATTTAAAAACGTCAGTTTTAAGTATAAAGAAGGCTATGACCATGTCCTAAAAAACATATCCCTGAATATAAAAGTCGGAGAATATGTTGCTTTGGTCGGAGCTTCAGGAGTTGGGAAAACAACTCTATGTTCTTTGATCCCTCGATTCTATGAAGTGAGCAAAGGGGAAATACTGATTGACGGTAAGAATATTAGCGGTCTTAGCCTGCGCTCACTAAGAAGGAATATAGGCATTGTCCAGCAAGATGTCTATCTGTTTGCCGGAACAGTCTCAGACAATATCCGTTACGGTAAGCTTAATGCAAGCCAAGAGGAAATCATTGCAGCAGCCAAAAAGGCGAACGCCCATAACTTTATTATGGCGTTACCAAATGGCTATGCTACAGATATTGGACAACGCGGTGTAAAGCTATCAGGTGGGCAAAAGCAGAGACTCAGCGTGGCTCGCGTTTTCTTGAAAGATCCACCCATCATCATTTTTGATGAAGCGACGAGCGCGCTGGATAATGAAAGTGAAAAGGCCGTGAAAGATTCATTGGAGAAGTTGACTCTCAACCGCACAACACTCGTCATCGCCCATCGTTTGTCAACAGTCAGAAATGCGCAAAGAATTATTGTATTAACAGATAACGGGATTGATGAACAAGGAACTCATGAAGAGTTAATTGCATTGAATGGTGCTTATTCTAATTTATACAATATGCAATTAAGAATGTAATGAAAAAAGCATGAAAGCTATTCGTTGCCATCAGGAAATATAACAGGTGAATTCAGCTCGATTTCGGATACATTTCTTTGATCACTTTGATTTTTTCTAGCCAAGCGCGACCGTCTGGGCCGACATCAACGCCATGAGCTGAGATGTAGGACAGGGCTTTATATACAGCATCCAATTGATCGCAGATGGGAGGATACATGGAGCGACGAAAGTCAGCATAATTGTCCCAATGATGGAGTCGCCCATCTGGGCCTACGATTGCATCGCAGGTAGTTTCTGTGACGTCTTCTGGCATTGGCCGATCTTGCGGCCAGTTCCCACACCAGATCGGCATTCCTTTCTGGTAGTAACATTTGACTCGTTTATAGAGCATGATTCATCCTAAACATGTTGCACCAAAAATCTTGTCCCATAGGGAGTGATCCGGCTGTTGTAAGAAAAGATACCGGAGGTAATCGTTGAATTCAGCACGATCGTTCCAGCGGAATTTACAGTGAGCGAATTGAAAGTGTACGCTCCCCCGGTATTGTTGAAATTGCGAATGGTTGCAATCAGATTGGTAAAGCCAGGCCCTCCAAATCCCTCGTGAGCGACGGAGTACATGAATCGAATATCGAGGTTATTCCCTCCGATTTGCAGAAACATGAGAAATGCCTGTGTGTTGAAGGCTGCCACTCCTGGCAATTGAGAGATGTTGATATTCCCACTTGCCAGATTCCCTGTGAAGACCTGAGAGTTATTATTTACTGTGTTTTGAGAAAGAGCCATAATTTACCCGATAAAATATCCACCAAAATCGCACCAATTGTCCCCGCCTGTTTTTGTCCCGACGACTTTTGCTCCTCCAGACACTTGGATAGATGCTCGGATTTGGCTGCCACTGCCAAGTCCATTCATAAAACCAGCCACGGAAAGGGTCGCTTCATTGTTGGCATCTCTGATTATTCCGGCATTGACTGTATAAAAAAGGCCGCGATTCGGGTTGAAAATGGTCAATATAGCTGTGGTATGGGATGCTGTAAGACCTGTCAGGGTGACTTTTGCGTAGAAATACCAAGAGCCGGTGGGCACGCTAGATGGGGTTGTGTAGATGCCTGTTCCGCTATTGTAGCCACTTTGTGTATCGAAGATTTGCGTATCAAAGATCACAGTCGCAGAAGTCCCATCGCCAGTGATATTATTTTGAGCGGCGGCTTGATAAGCATTGAATCGGGCACTGACAGGGAATGTGACATTGCCGCTGGTATCAGCCTGGACAACTACCGTGCCCGATGTGGGATCAACGGATCCAGTCGATGCCGTGACCAGTTTCCATGAGTCATTGCTGGTTGTATCGACGCCACCAGCCCACGAACGCGTGGTTCCATGAATCCATTCATTGTAAGCAGAAGAGGTAGTATTGTTGACCTTAGCCCTGAATGCGGCATTTGCTGCGCTGCCTCCGGTACTGGAGTTTTCGGTGAGATAAGAGAGCAATGGGAGGGGTCCGGCGCTTCCCTGTTGGAAAACGATATCGTTGCCAGATCCGCAATTGCTGTAGAGGGTGCTATTTGGATTTAGACCAGTGCCTGCATTTACACTTGAGCAATTTGTCATGAAAAGTTGGGTGTTGGGATCGGCAGTCGTGACAATATTGCTTCCTTCACAAAACTCCAAGGTCAGCGTTCCAAATGCGCCATTCGCAAGAGTGGCAAACATGGTGCCTTGAAAAAAGGTGTAGTAGGCGGCCATGGAGAGAGTTGAGCCTGAAGAATAGTTCGTTGAATGACCCCAGGAACAAAAAGCACAGTTGAGTTGCAAAAGAGCAGCCAGAGTCGAGGCTATTTCACCTGGGAAGATGATTGTACTTGTATTGTAGGCTTCCAAAGTAAGAGATCCTGCCGTTTGATTGATGAATTGAACGCTTCCTCCCGTTTCATCGCTTCTAAACGTGCAATCCCGTGTGACGAGGTGCAAGTTTTGTGATTGGGTGATGATCGTGCCACTATTGAGAACAACTTTGAAGCCATTGAGGACAAGGCGTCCACCGCCATTAAAGATCAATGCATTACCAGCGGATGGGCGCTCAATCGAGATAGCTTCTATGCGCATTTGAGCGCTTGTTGTTCCTCCTGTAGTAACTGTTCCATTTATTCTTGCGCTCAATGGATAGGGCAAAGAGTTGTAGATGTCGATATCATCAAAGACTTCGCCAAGAGCGTGGGTAAACCCAAGCAAGTTGATTCCATCGGATAGGGTGATATCTTCGGTGTAGAGGCCTGGTTTGATGTAAATATTGACGGGGTTGGTATTCGAAGCTCCTGCTGCGATCGCTGCTGAGATTGCCGCACTAATCGTTGTGAAATCAGCATGTGTTGGTCCCACGACATAAGGGGCAATTGACACGTAGCTTCCACCACTGCCACCTCCCTGCCAGCTTCCGTTATAAAACCAGGGGATGTTGTTGGTTGTGTCGTAGACCATTGGTATTGCTGCGCCATAATTAGTAGGAGTGCCGATGGGAGAGCCATTGCAGCTTGGGATATGAAGAAATCCATCTGTAGCAGAGGTGGATAACTGGTCGGTATTGATGACTGCATTGGAATTGCCTGTGATGGAATCAACATAATGGACATTCGCTCCAGATCCAAGAGTGGGCGCCCCAAATCCTTGGAGGTTGCAATTATAGAAGTAAGCGTTTGAATTGGCGCCGAGTTTTAGTCCTTGATAATTTGAAACAGTCGAGTTTTTAATTTGATGATAATTTGATCCTGGTCCAAATGAATCATCGATAAAATAGGTGTTGCCATTGATATTGCACGTATTAATGGAGACGTTGCCCTTATTGATGTTGAATAGAGCGTTGCTTGTCGAGTAGGCTTTGCAGAAATTCACTTCGAATGAAATACCAGCTGTTGTGCTGGCCGTTGTGTCTACCAAAATTCCAGAGAGAATATCGCACCATTGAAAAATAAATGAGGCGTTTCCTCCGGATGTTAGGATAAATCCACTCATGATCGTGCTCTTTTCGATGATGAGCTGATTGCCAACGCCGCCAATTGTGAAGCTGCCAGCGAGATAGCTATTTTGAAATCGCATGTCGACCCAATGGCTCGATGAGAAGAATGTTCCTGTGTTGAGGAAGCAGGTTTCAAATTCCAAGCTTCTTCCATCTGTTGAGGTAGAGACGTAGGTGCCTGAAGATCCGTAAAACTGGCAATTATTGAATTTGAGATTGCCGCTGCTGGTGATAGCCGTGCCTGTTCCAGTATAGGCGATTCGGATTGAATCAAAAACCATCGTGCCATTTGAGAGGGTACATGTGCCATTCCAGATGACGGAAAGAGGCGGGAAATCATTGCTGGAACTGGACGCTCCTGCTCCCAATCCAATCAAATGGATTCCAGCTTGGGAAGTAAGGTTTTCGGTGTAGGTTCCTGGCTTTATGTAGATATTGGCAGGATTGCTGTCAGAAGCACCTGCAGTGATCGCGGCTGAAATGGCATCCTGAATGGTTGAAAAGTCCGAACCCGTTGAGCCGACGATGTAAGGGCTGATGGAAGTTCCGCTTCCTGTGTTTGCCCATTTTGCGCCGGTTGATTGAGTGTTATCTAATGTGAGAACATATCCATTGGTTCCTGCGGAAAGTACACCTGGATTGAGGCCGCCTCCTTGTCCCAAAAGTAGGTCCCCCTTGTTAGGGAGAGAAGGCGTGTTAATCGAATTATGGGTGACCATCTGACTCCTTGTTATGATTCATGCATTGGTTAACACCTTCTGGTAGCTGTAGGTGCAAACCCAGTTGTAGGTTACAGCAGCGACTCCAGTAATTCGGATTCGAACGCTTTGTGATACAGTGTCGACATCGCAAGTAAATGTGGCGGCAGACGAACTTTTAACAGTTACGGTCACGGTTCCAACGAGAGTGACATTTCCCCCGCTAGCTCTTCGAGCGCAAATGAGAAAGTTGCCACCAATCATATTGGAGTGATCGCTTTGAGCTGCCGTGATTGTGCCTGAGAGGGTGATAGATTCGAGCTGATTGACGACGACAGAGGCTAGGGTTTGGATGGTGTTATTGGTTGTTTGCAGTCCAGCTTGCCCTGTGTATTGCTGGGATCCGGTGAAGCCAGAGCCGATCAATTGGCGCCTTTCTAAAAATAACCCTGAAGCAGGGTTCGATTGGCATCCGGCAGTAATGACCTTTCCTCCGGTGATCGTATCGGAGTATGCCGCAGTTAAATTAGGTCCCCAGAAAGAAGTATTGAAGGCATTGAAAGAGACATTGGGATTGTTAATGATGGCTACTTTGTTAGCGCTTGATATGCCAATTGAAGAGTTTGTGTAATCAATATAGGAGCTGTTTGTTGCGGCGACTCCGACTGAATGAAAAGCCCCGATCGATACGGCTCCAGTCTGGATATGCATCGTGTTAAACGCTACGAATTGGTAATAGACCGAGCTTGCAGAGGCGTCGAAGCAAGAAAGCATAACGCTATTTGAAACTTGCATATGAAACGTGGAACTTGAGGGGATGACAGCGGCTTGAATTTGAGAGGCTTGAACGAAGCAATCGGAGATGGTGAGTTTAAGCAAACCTCCAGAGGCTGTGTAGCTGAACAATGTGGTATTGGCTGTATTGTCCGATAAAACAGATTCTTCAAAACAAACCCACATGGTTGCAGTTGCTGGCGTAAAGGAAAAAATGGAATTTCCAGCCTGTGTTGTCTGAATAAAGCAGCCCTTAAAAAGGATCCCTGTTAAGGACGCATCAGTCAGATAAATCGCAGAGCCTGTAGTTGGTTGAATCCACATGTTGAATACTTTGCAGGATTGGCCAGAGCTGGGTGCAAAGCTAAGGCTTCCCGTTAATTGCACGCTTGGTAGGCTGGAAATATTTGGGACCCCATACTGATAATCTTGGGTGAAATTGATTGGATCGAATCCCATGAGCGAAATGCCGTCTGAAAGTGTAATATTTTCAGTGTATGTGCCAGGTTTGATGTAGATATTTTTGGGGCGTGAATGAGAAGCTCCGTCGGTCACGGCTTGGTTAATGGCAGCTTGGATGGTTGTGAAATCGCTCCCTGTGGATCCTACGATGTACGGTGATAGAGTTGTTCCGCTTCCCGAGGAGGCAGCCCATTTGACACCGGTGGGCTGTGTGTTATCAAGAGTGAGGACTTGGCCATTTGTTCCTGAAGAGAGAACGCTCGGTCTTAATCCTCCGCCTCGCCCCAATAAAAGATCTCCTTTATTGAAAAGCCCCGGAGTATTGATCGATGTGTTTGTCGTCATATTCGTTCCTATTGGGACCAGGTTCCGACGATCACGCAGCTCATGGTGATTGAGGTGCCGATCGAAGCTGTATTCACATTGAGATAGCCGGATGTATTGGCCGGGATGGCATTCAATACACCGCTAAGCTGGACGACTTGATAATTATTGGCCGCTGTAAGTCCGCTGAATGCAGTATTGGCCATGATGTTATTGTAGCTGGCTCCGTTGGTTCCTATAGAAATACTGGCACCTACTGTGATCGAGGTGGCAAAGAGTACGCTCATGATGATGTGGGTTGGAAAGAACCGAAATCCGCTGGCTGGAGTTGTAAAAAAGATGGTGTTTCCTAGGTTTTTTGAGTTGAAGGTGTTCAAATAATAGCCCGTCATGCCGTACATGTATTTGAATCCGCTCGTAGTTGTGGAGTCGCAGGCCAGGATCTGGCCATTGAGAGATCCCCACCCAAGCATGGCGGGACGGGCGCCGGTTCTTCCTATGAGGATCTGTCCTTTTGCGGTGTAGTCTGGATTGTTGAGTGAGTTGGTTATCGTCATAAGTAGTTAATCCAATAGATATCCGTAGATAAAAGAAATCCCATTGGGCTGGAGGGAGACTACTTTCGATCCTCCTGCAACTTGGATCGTAAAAAATGCTGTGTCATTTGCGTTCATTCTGGCGAAAATGCAACCGGCGATTTGGAGTGTTTGAGAGGCAGACGAAGGCGTAATCGCTCCCATTTCTACGAGCCGATACTCTCGCGCTGTCGTCATACATTTAAGGCAATAAACGCTCATCCCTGGCGTTAATCCTTGAGTGTTGATCGAGGCCCCAAATAGATAGTTGCCAGCCACTGGCGCAGTAAAAACGCCATTGGTGTTGTTGTAGCTCGCACTTTGGTCCACAACGACGTTGTCGCAAATCACTGTGTAAACCGTTCCATCTCCCGTGACATTGCCTAGGTTTGCATTGAGTTGGGCAAAGAAGGTGCATTGCAGCGGGCGTCTGACCTGATTTTGCGAAACAATAATCGCTGTGTTCGTGCTGTTATTGTTTTTGCTCATTTAATTCTCATGGGCTAAACGATGGTTAAATTGCCGACCGCGCTTAAAACTCTCCATGTTGTATTGGCTACAAC
>BJFZ01000046.1 GCA_014190175.1 Actinomycetes bacterium
CCCGGTTTTTGTCTTCCAAGAGGTGAAGTTCATGCTACCAGTTTTCTTTCTGTTGAGTAATAAGCCAGTTATAGAGCGCCTTTCATATTATCACCAGCATCAACGTTTCTAAGAAAATGTGGTTTTCTAACTGGTGACCACTTAGCGGCTGCTGCTAGGGCATTCTCACGTTGCTCTAGCGTCAACTTCTTCTCCATATAAATGAGACTATCAATCGAGACTTGATCCCCAGATTTACTGGATAACAACCACCAGAAATAAGCCAACTCATCGTCTTTATAAACACCAGTACCCCTGTGATGCATCACGCCAAGATTAAACTGAGCAGTCACATTCCCTTGTGCAGCTGCTAGGCGCCACCACTTCACCGCCTCCGCAAAATCTTGAGTAACCCCTATACCTTGATCGTACATAACTCCGAGGCCAGATTGAGCATCTATATCCCCTTGTGCGGCAGCCAAGCGAAACAACTTTAATGTCTTCTGATAATCTATAGGAACACCACGTCCTATGAAGTGAGCCAACCCAAGGCTATATTGTGAACTTGCGTTCCCTTGCGCTGCTGCCAAGCTATGCCACTTCACTGCTTCTTGATAGTTCCGCGTTACACCTAGGCCCTGAACATACATAAATCCCAGTGCATTCTGTGAAGAAGAATTTCCCTCTGCTGCTAATGGGCTGAATAATTTAAAGGCCTGTGCGTAATCCCCCTTAATATAAGCGGCTGTAGCATCGTCAATTGGCGCTGCATTAGCGGTAGCCACCAAGCAGCACATGCTGAGAGCAAGTAAGGATTGCTGGAGAGTTCTAGTAAACATTTGTGGATTTATTATAGAGGATCACTGCTTCAACGGTGCCGCTGTTGCTTATGAAAAGACGTCGTTACATATGTAGACGATCGCGAGTTTTGATCAACAGCGATAAAGGTGCGGCAACCATTTCCTCTGATCTATCTCAGCCCTGATTTACCTTGAGATTCACAGAAAACTCGTGCTTGCATCTCTGCATCGAGCCGCTCTGCTTCAGTCACTTGCGGATGAGAAGCTTTATTGGATTTCATTATGGCTTCTACACATTTATCTACATTGCTGGCACAGCCAGACAATATTAAGATTAGAGCCAGAATGGTAAACCGTCCTTTCAATTTTTCACCGGTGGATTTAAGTCTGAAGTGCAACAGTGTCATGACACGAGTGTAACTTATTCCAGAACACCTTATGAGCTTTGTCACTCTTACTCATAGAAAATCTGGCTTCGCATATCACTCAGGAATATTGGGAAGAATTTCTTTAATTGCTCAAGCTCTTCTGCCTGACACACCGCACTTGGACGCTGTGCATATAGTGCTCTCTTGACCTCCACCTTGTTACCATTCTGAACATAGCTGGATTGGTAGTGAATGTCACCTTGTTTATAAGTCACATCTGGAGGAACTCTTGTGACTTTAACGTTCGGTGTGAATTCTATGGAATAACGCTCTTCAATTGTGCGAGAGCCGCAAATATATGGGGGAGTGTAATCCTCAGCAGACCTTCTATTTGCTAATTTATAGAGCTCTCCTGGAGACAGGCCTACTGGTATGCCAATCGCGCCGTGCCCGGGTACATTAGCAATAGCACCCAACGTAAATTCAGTCTTCACTTCAAACGGATGGTTTAAGTCATATGGATCACTTGGCATGAGTTTTCCAGCACCGGTGTGCCGAAATTTTGATAAATGATCACGAACCATCTTTTCTTCATGGACCGTTCCAGTGCCCTCATAATTAGCTCGCGCTGACAGATCATCCGTCCCAAAGTAGTTTGTATGTGACACCCCTTTTATTTCGCCATCTGACTCGATCTTCATTACGATTTTTGTAATTACTTTATTCTTGTCAGCACTTGGCTTTGGGGTATGACCAACCTTACCAAGTGCAGTGAGTAGGGTGGGTTTATCTAATTCATCGAAGGTGAGTACGCCGAATGGAGCAAATTCCTGTGTCGCATCCACGTACAAATCCCATTGAGGCAGATAGGTGATCATATGGTCGAACGTGCCGAATGTGACAAGATTAGGTAGGGTGTAAGAATCGCTTGCATTAATAAGGGCGGAACTGGCCTCAATTCCCTTCGCAGCAAGGAGTGCAATCAGCAGGGTATTGTTATCCTTGCAGTCACCATAGCGGTTACGAATAATGCTATCAGCGAAGTGTGGGACAAAGCCCCCATCCTTTAGGTAGATCGCCACATATCTGATCTCCCGACTCACCCAGTTGTACAGAGCTTTAGCTTGATCCTTTGGATCTGTTATTCCCACAGTAATCTGATCCGCTAGTTTCTGTACCGCTGGAGTAACAGCAGCCATAGCTTTGGTTTTTTCTTCATAGATCCGTGCAAATTCAATATGGCTTTGATAACTTGATAAACGGATATAAGGGGAGAAGTCCTCATACGCGACTGATAGAGGGGGTGTTGGATGAATCTTATTCTTATTCTGATAAGTATATCGGTAGCGTACTTCCTTATTCGGTCCATCCTCAACTCTGCCACCCTGCACCCCACTACTCTCCGCCTGAATAAACATCTTGGCAGGATGGGTTAGATTTAATTCAAAGTGACCATAGTCATGGTTAGGTGAGAAACTGAATCCCGCCGTATATCGCTGAAATAAGGGAGCATGAGTTGTTGTCCTAACCTTGTAATAGATCCTTGAACCCACTTTGACATTGGGGAAGATAATAATGCGGTGCTTTGTATCGGAGAATTTGGCTGCGCCGCCAGAGTTATCATCCTCCACTATACGAATCGCATTCTTGGCTACTGGTATCTTCTTCCCTTCGGGAGTAATGGTGTACGCTTCAAGCACCTTAACCTTTTGGGTACTGCTGGTATAGCTGATGTCTGCTTGGGATATAGATTCGACAGCAATCTGTGTTCTTGCTAAATAGGTGACCTCTTTGGTCTCAATATCACTACCATCAGCATTTACTTTGACCGTATAGATTACGCGCTCAGCAGAGATATCTGCTTCATACCCCTCAGATTTGGCATGCAGTGTGCTTGCATACGTTATGGCAATGAGTAAGCTGACAATCAGCCGTATGCTAGAGAGTCTTAGTAAGATCATTTATCGTCCTCGGCTATAGCCAGTACGATTGCCATTATCATCAAATCTATTTACGACACCTTCAGGGGAAAGCACCTCATAGCCAGTGCGATTTCCTCGACTGTCATAGGTTGCATTAGGCGCATTGTAATTTGAACTGCTGTTGTTAAAGTTTTGAGGACTGTTGTTATAGTTCTGACTACTGTTGTTGTAATTAAGCTCGCTGTTCTGATAATTCAACGGACTATTCTCATAATTCATCGACTGCTGAGCATGTGCGGTACCAGACAGAAATAATGTAATAGCAACGAGGAAGGTTTTCATATCAGTTCTCCTTGAATTATTTATATGCTTCTAAATGAAGTCTCTTGCTCGCTTGAGCGCGATACGCCGACGTTCAAGCATTTCCGGAGTTTCCTTATCTAGATCTTCAGCTTTTATTCCACGATGAGCTTTGGGCGCATTAAGGACATCCGATTCAGTGGTGACTTTGCTGCTGAAGGATTCAGCGATCTTCTTCATCCTGGTTTTTGCGGGCATCGTGTTCTCCTATAGGTTGCTAAACCCTACCACAAACAATATGTCGAATTAGAAAGCAACGAATTATGTTAAATACATCCGGCAGCAAAGTACCCCCTGCCGCGATTCAAGATCTATCCAGACTTGCATCAATATTTCAGACAGATGCCTAAATACGAGTGACTCATTATTTAGAGAGAAAAGCTCACCAGATGAGCCATCCTCGATCAAAGAAAAAATAATTATATGATATTGGTCACAGATCTTCAGTAACCAATACCCATTACTTGAAAAGTAATTCTATGTGGCTCACTTCATGAGCTTTTAAACATATAAATTGCACCTTTATGTTTCCTGGAGGGAAGAATGAGTACAGCAGATAAGATCCAATCATCAGGCGATCTCACGATTGAAATATCACCCCCTTCACTTACCCGAGAGGTTTGGCTACAACAGGCAGCCATACGGTTAGCTAATGATCTATTCAAACCACTTGGTCACGAAGTACCCAAGGTTCAAGTATCTATCGGATTTGCTAGTGGGGGATTGCGGAGTAGCGCCATTGGGCAATGTTGGCCCCGCAGTCGGGCTGATGACAATCTCAACCACATCTTTGTTGCGCCGTCACTCAATGCGTATGACACGATCGATACCCTCGCACATGAGTTAATCCATGCGGTCGATAATTGTGAACATAAACATGGCAAGGAGTTCAAGAAGATTGCTCTTGCCCTTGGAATGAAAGGCCCGATGCGCGGTGCGTCAGCGGGGCCTGTTCTTAAAGTACGTCTCGAGCAGATATTAGCTGAATTGCCGCCTTACCCTCACGGGAAACTGAATGCAATTCATCACAAAATTTCTGTCAGTAGACCGCCAAGGGCCTGCTGTGAGATTTGTGGGTATAAGGTAACTGTACCGAAAAGATTTCTGCATCTTGGCGCACCGATTTGTCCAGCAGACCGAGTACAGATGAAAGAATTAGGAAACTGGGCAAATTTGGGATGATGTCCATACATTCGCATGAAGACGGTAACTTTAGTTAATTAGCTAACCTAAAGATACGACAGAATAATAGGCTCCCATAACAATAGACTGTCGATCTTTACTGCCTAGACAGTATAAGAATCAACATTCAATGGATAGGCAATATCTTTATCTCGATGAATTTTATCTTTATACTTAGTCACTCCATAAATATAAGTTAAACAAAGATTATCGTGATGTGCTTTATCAACAATAGAAGCATCCATCTGAGCTTTTGGCTGCGATGAAAGCTTCACACCTTGTCCAAAATCAATAGCACCATATCGCGTTAGAAAAAAACGATTATGTAATCTTAGATTTTCCGTCCCGTGCTTAGCTTGCTTTACAAAATGGAAAATTAATTTTCGATCTATATATTTCGACATAACTGGCTTATATAAATCATCTATTGCTTTGCAGGCAACGATAAAAGTAACTTGCGGATCGGCAGAATTGATAGTCTTTTCTATCTTATAAGGTTTGTAATATAAATTCTCCAAAACTGTAATTACATGAATTTCATAGCACCGAGATCCTTTGATTCTATTCAGCAACATAATAATCATATTTAAAGAATCAGAATCACATGGGTCAAAATACTGATCGACTATAAAAGCAGCTGGCGAGCTAAGTAAAAGTGGCTCAATTGGTGACATGTATTCATCCCAAGTACCACGAAATTTCCAAGTCCGGTTTCGCGACTCCCTGATCTTGACTAGTGCTTCAACCCACTCCATATGTGGACGTGGATCACAGCCATCTCCAACGACTGGTTTACATTGGCCCATTACATCAATATCACTTGCATTTTCTGACCAACTCTTACTTAAATCATAGCGTAGCTTTTTCTCGAAAAGGGTACGTTTAATTTTATCGAGGAGAGTTTTTGCGGCGAGATTATCTACAGGTGAGAGTTCTTCAATGTGCTTCTCGAATTCACTCATCCAGTTTGTAGGGTAGCGTGCAACGTATTGGCCATTGTATGGTCCAAATTCGGCAACAAAATCACGTATATCTCTAAGTTCTAACGAGAAGTTAGGACTTATAGCGGCTATGGGCAACTTATACATCAAAAAGGTCTCTATCTCGGTCCGAGAAAAATCCACGAGGCCATTCAGAATAAAAATCACCTAGCGGAGTTATAAGTTGTCTCGTAACTACTGTACCGCCTGTGACTTGGGGATCAAAATAGTAAATTGCAATATCTGATGGATTTAGCGGAAGCTCATGTGATGTCTCACACTTCTTTTCCTTATCACGAATACGCCTAAGCAAACGCAGTAGTAAATGTTCGCTATGGGTTTCGATAATGAATAGATTTGAATCTTTAAATAAAATTTCTTCGATGAACACATCTGCTATTGATGATTGAAGCGCCGGGTGCAAATGCAATTCTGGCTGTTGAATTCTAACTAAACCTCCATGCACAGCAGCACAAAGTACAGGCAAGACAAATGGGACGCCACTGCCTACATCATGCAACTCAGTTTCTCTTGATTCTCCATCTTCCAAGTAAAGTCTAACAGTTGATGGTTGCGACAATGCATAGTAGCTCCAAGGATCGTCTTGATCTAGATCTATAGGAACCATCAACGTTGATGAGCACTTTAATCTATAGAGTTTTTCGTGAAATAAACGAGATTCAAGGTGCTTATTTATTCGCTCTACTAAAACTGATTCACTTGAAAATTTTTTAAGATGCTCTTGAGAATGAGAACCTCCCCAAAAATCACTTTTACTTGTTTTTGAAATTATCTCCGCATGAGCTGATCTAGCGATAATTGCATAATGAGGATCGATATCGCGACTTAATTCAGATATTAACTTTGCAGGAGTCTCGGGTGAAAAGTGATTGGGTTCCCACCAATTTTCCAATCCCGGATCTACTATTGTTAAAACCTCTCGTGGCGAAGGAACTTTTCTATCAGCTTTAACTAACGGAGTAGACTTTCTGAAAACACCTCCGATAATTGTCCCCAAGTAAAAGAGAATATCGCTTGCAAGTGATGAAATATGTTCTACAGTTGCCAAATCTCCAGGAGGCTCTTCTTCATATATGCTCTTAAAGCTTCTTACATCAAGTTTATCAACTGCAAAGTAACCACTGTATACACACTCACCGTCCCTTTGGGATATGTGTTTAGCTTCTTCAGAGGAGACTAGTGATGGATCTGGAAACATGACGAATGCATCAGGAGCATATCCACGATTATTGTAAATTGAAAGCTCACCCACTCCCTCATTCCAAGAGTATTTATTTGCTTTATGAAAAGTGAGAATCGGTCTATTGTTAATTTCTATATGAATTCCAGAGATTAAGTGACTCTGATTACCGTACATCTCACCCCACAGAAAAGTAATCTCCAGTTTAATGAGTGCTTTCCCAATTAAAAGAAAATTAAATTCACATTCCGCATTGAACTCTTCCCAATATTTATGCAACGGAAATTCGCTTGGAACCTTTCTTCCCTTCCAGTTAAGTTGATCGAACCAGACCTGCTCAGCATCAGGATCATTCTCTTCATCAAACTGGTATTCAACAGAGATAACGCACGGTAATATTTCTTTATTTTCCTTGCGGGCCCATCTACCTATCATTTCAGATAGTTTACTTTCATTAAATTTGTTTGGGTCCCACACACACTCTATTAGCTCAAGTGCGTCAAATATTGCACTTTTGCCAGCGCTATTTGGTCCATATAAAAGAGTAATGGCACTGAAATCAATCCGTGTACGTTCTTTGATTGATTGAAAATTTTCTAGTTCTATGGCGAGCAATCGCGGCATATATTTCGTCCATTTAACTTCAATAAAAATATCAATTATTGCGTGATGCAACAAACTTTACTAATAATCACATTGCCCTAACTTTATGTAGGCTTGATAATTTGAACCCAAACTTAGAACTTAAAACTAACCATAAAATTTCATCGTTTTTTTTAACTCTTCCGCTATTCGATCGCGTAATTTTTGGGGGCCAATTACTGACACTTCAGAACCATGGCGCAGGATGTCCATCAGTAGCTCGCGGTCATCCGAATATGGAATCTCAAGCATATAGCTCCCATCAGTTTCGAGCTTCCCTTTCTGTTGAGGGTGCCATCTTTCATTAGCGACCCAACGAGCACGCTCAGGAGAGAATCGCAACTTGGCCCATGTAACCGCCTTACCTGAGAAGATGCCGTAACCACTCTCGAGCACCTCTTTTAATTGTGATTTGGCTACATCTTTTGCTTTATCTGTCAGTATCTCAGCATGGTGAATAGCGTCAATCGAAAAGCTACGAATCCCCTCTCTCAAGTGGCACCAGCTATCGACGTACCAATTATCTCGGTAATAGACCAATTGCTGAGGGGAGATGACTCTGTCTGTCTCCTTGCCAGTCTCACGACTGTAGTGCCGAATCTTGAGGCGTTTACGGCCTAAGGTTGCTGAGGCAACTACCTCAAAATACTGATGAGTGACCTGACGCCGCGCAGCATGCACAATCCGAAATCGAGTTTCTACTTCTGCAGCAGAGTGATCTTGGCTTTCAAGCAGCGCATTGAGCCGGGCTTGAAGGGGTTTAATGTGTCCTGCTAATAGCCCTGGCTCAAGATTAGATAATAACTGCTGCATCGTAAGGAGCGCATGAACTTCACCGGAGTTGAACCATAAGCCTGGCAAAGCAAAGGTGGGAGCTAGTGGATCAGGTTGGATATAGCGATACCCGCCGTTATCACGATCCCATTGAATCGGAGCATTAAGTCGCTCTCGCATGTATTCGAGGTCACGTTTAAAGGTGGCAAGAGAGACCCCCAGATCATCCAGGAATGTGGCAAGAGGCACCACAGTCATATCATTGAGCAGCTGGTCAATCTTGTAGAACCGTTCTGTTCGGTCCATTTTGCCCTTCCCATTCACTCTGACCTACATCAAGACCGATTTAAAAAATGATAATTATTACCCACCATCCTTATTGCCAACAATATCCAATGAAAGATAAAGATTCTATGGATACGAAATCTATGCAGACTTGATTAATGTTGCTCTGATCTTAAAATCTATGAAATAGGGAATGCTGATTCTGTGGGGTATTCAAAATGGCTGACTAAGAATCTGTCAATCTTGAATTGAGAATATTAAAGTAGTATTAGGCTATGGACAAATTTATAGACATAACCTTAGACTTTAGAACGGATACACACGAGAACCAATTGCTAAAAACACCCTAAGAGGATAATGTGAAGGATACCCCCCCACCAATTTATTTAGAAGGTCCATCGATAACATTCTTGCGCCGTACGCCAAAGCAGTTGCAGCAGAAGGCTATCGTTTTCCCGCAGACAGATTCGCCGATAGATTCGGACTCTCAGACCAAGAATGAGAATGTGCGGTGAAGGTATCAATCACCTTGGGGATGAGGTGATGAAGGTTTCTAGGATCTAAAAGAGAGTGGCCATGGAAGTTACAACTAAGGATCTTTATGACTGGTTAGAGCGGCACTATCACGACTATGAAGTCAGTGCTGATCCATTGGAGGGCACCTACGGGCTGATATGGTTTTTGAGTGGTAAGAGTGGTAATTCTGGGAGCTTTGCAGTAAAGACGCTCGCGCCCGAACGACTCGCTGTTGCGAAAACTCGGATTGATGCTGAGTACCTCCGACGGGAATTTCGGATATGGCTTGCATTGCCCCATACGTATAACGTATTACCCGCGTTGGGCTTTGACATAGCGACACTTTGTAGCGACGAAAGCGAAAATAGCGTTCAATTGCCAGTAATGAGGATGCCAAGGAGGTTAGGCACCCTGAAAGATTGGATCAATTCTGAAGACTACTCTTACGAGGATCGGCTTGTGGCATTGGCACAAGCCTTTAATGGTCTTTTGTACCTCTATGAGCATGATATTGAGGGCCACGGGGACCTTAAACCCAGCAATATTCTTTATGACGATCTCCAGTCAATTGTACTTCCTGAAGAGGGCGCTTGGCCAAGTCGGCGTTGTCCTTGGCGAATTCAAGTGGCCGATCTTGGCTGGGCGGACGCTTGGGTTGATTTAGGCTTTACGAACAAGGCTGAGCGCCAGTACCTAGCTCCCGAACGCATGGATGGGGAGGTCATTCCGGAGCTGAGCGATGTGTTTTCAATGGGGATCATCGCGGCAGAGGTTATACAAGGCCGCCCCCCCAATAATCCCAAAATTCCCAAAACTTCGGATGGGAAGTGGCAGCGTTGGATTGAGGGTGGCGAACGTAACTTGTCCGGAGTGGAATCCCCGCGCCTTAAAAAAATTATTCGTCAATGCCTTAGTTTAAATGCTAGTGA
>BJFZ01000047.1 GCA_014190175.1 Actinomycetes bacterium
CACCTTCGCGCAGAAGTACATGGAATGGGATTGGAACAAGCACATCTTTGCATGGCGATTATAAACAACACTTATTACGAGTCCCTGGTAAAAGACAATCCATTTACTGAATTGGCTCAAGATCCGGCGATAGATAAAAACGGCATGCTCCATGCTCCAAAGGGACCTGGAATTGGATATGAAACTTTGTGGGCTGAAAAGGGTGCTCCTAAAGAGTTGGCAAAGTTTCTAAAAGCTTAATTTTTTAATTCCACCACTAATTTAAAGAAAGTAAGTAAGCGAATGGCAAAGATCACTGGATTTAAAACTTTGGATGTGCGTTTTCCTACTTCTCGTGGGTTAGATGGCTCAGATGCCATGAATAAAGATCCTGATTATTCCGCGGCGTATCTGACATTAGAAACGGATACGCCAGGACTGGAAGGAAATGGATTTGTCTTCACTCTGGGACGTGGAAATGATCTCGCATGTGACGCCATTGATTTAATCGCGCAAACCATTGTTGGTCGCGATCTTGGTCAACTCTCTAAATCAATGGGAGCATTTGCGCAAGAGTTAGTTCGAGATAGCCAAGTACGTTGGCTCGGACCTGAAAAAGGCGTAACTCATATGGCAACTGGAGCAGTTCTTACTGCTGTCTGGGATTTAGTTTCTAAAATTGCCGGAAAACCACTTTGGAAATTGCTTTCAGATATGTCTCCGGAGGAGATAGTTGAATTAGTTGATTGGCGTTATCTCACTGATGCACTAACTTCAGCCGAAGCTTTAGATATGCTAAAAAAAGTTCAACCGAATCGTGCAGCTAATGAAGCCAAGATGCTTGCTGAAGGATTGCCCGCCTATACAACTACCCCAGGTTGGCTTGGCTATACCGATGAAAAAATGGTACATCTTGCAAAAGAGGCTGTTGCAGATGGATTTACGCTAATTAAATTGAAGTGCGGTGCATCCTTAGAGGATGACAAACGCCGGCTAAGACTTGCTCGTGAAGCAGTTGGTCCAAATGTGAAACTTGCAGTTGATGCGAATCAGGTTTGGGATGTTCAGGAAGCAATTGATTGGATTAATGCGCTAGGAGATGTAAATCTGCATTGGGTTGAAGAACCCACAAATCCAGATGACGTGGTAGGTCATGCTGCAATTGCCAAAGGTATTGCGCCGGTAAAAGTTGCAACCGGCGAAGCTTGCGCTAACCGAGTGATGTTTAAACAATTCTTACAATTAAAAGGGCTGTCTTACATGCAGATCGACTCAGCGCGCGTTGGTGGCGTGAATGAGAATGTGGCAAACGTTTTATTGGCCGCAAAATTTGGCATACCTGTATGTCCCCACGCAGGTGGCGTTGGATTATGTGAAATGGTCCAACATTTTGCAATGTTTGATGCAGTCGCAGTTTCTGGCCACCACGATGATCGAATCATCGAGTACATGGATCACCTACATGAACATATGTCCGTTCCAACGGATGTGCGAAACGGAAGGTACTTCCCACCAACAAAACCTGGTGCTGGCGCTGAAATGTTGAAAGCTAGTTTGGCGGATTTCACCTACCCAACAGGTCCGCAATGGAAGGATTTTGTTTAACGAAGGTAAGGTAAGTAAAGCAAGTGATAAAGGGGAGTAAAGTACTGAAAGAATAACCACCTAGACCGGAACTACCGCTAGAGAGGCAGAAAAAATGTCAGCACGTGAGTTTGAAGGATTGACCGCAGTTGTTACCGGAGCCGGATCTGGCATTGGACTTGCAACAGCCACGTTGCTGCACTCTAGAGGCGCAATTGTCTACGGTCTTGATCTAAATAAAGGTGAGATGGAAGCAACCGGAGTTGCGACTTGGATCGAATGCGACGTTAGTGAGACTCCCTCTGTCGAAAAAGCATTTGCCGAAGTTGCTAAGAAAAGTTCTGTTATCGACGTTCTTATTAATAATGCTGCAATCGGATCAATTGGAACAATCGAAAGCGAATCTGATGCAAATTGGGAAAAAGTTTTCAATATCAATGTTTATGGATTAGCTCGCGTCTCACGCACTGCTCTACCTTCAA
The DNA here is from genome assembly GCA_014190175.1 of Actinomycetes bacterium. The sequence goes on from BJFZ01000047.1 coordinate 2,046, forward strand.
TGCGCAAAAGTAAAAGTGGTGCAATCGTAAATGTTTGTTCAGTTGCTGCTACTGCAGGAATTCCAAACCGGGCAATTTACAGCGCATCAAAAGGTGCAGTATTAACTCTCACTCTTGCTATGGCTTGCGATCTAATCAATGACAAGATCCGCGTTAACTGTGTAAATCCAGGAACTGCGGACACTCCATGGGTACAACGTTTACTTGCCCAAGCCACCGATCCAGTTGCAGAACGTGCACGTCTTGAAGCCCGTCAACCTTCTGGTCGTTTGGTCACCTCAGAAGAGATCGCCAGTTCGATCGCATTTTTGGCCAGCCCAATGCAAAGCGCAATTACTGGAACGGCATTAGGTATCGATGGCGGAATGCAAGGGTTACGGATTCCTAAGTAACTGAAGTAAGCGAGTAAAGTTGCCTAAACTTGTTTGAAAGGGGCCATTCGTGAGTAATTACCACCTTAGTCCGCGCAATATTCCGCGTCACAGCGCCCTTTCTGATGACACTTTTGATCATATTCGCGAGTTAATTTTGCATTACGAGATTACTCCTGGCGAGCACATCAGTATTGATGGGCTAAGTAGAGCAATTGGTGTTTCGCAAACCCCAATTCGTGAAGCACTAGCCCGCCTCGAATCTGAAGGCCTAGTTATTAAAGAACCACTTAAAGGTTATGCCGCTACCCCACTGATTACTAAAAAAGAGTTTGATGATTTATTTCAATTTAGATTATTGATTGAACCTTGGGGAGCCGCGCAAGCAGCTGAAAATATAAATGAAGCAGGCAGAGAAGCGCTCCAGCGAGAATTGACACTTGCTGATGAAGCGACCATGCAAGAGGATTCTTTTGTGGGAATTACCGAGCATGATGCCCGTTTTCATAATCTAATTGCTAGATTATCTGGAAATAATTCGGTGATGATGGCTTATGAGCGCACTCATTGCCACTTACATTTATATCGGCTCTATTTTTCTGAAAAGAGCCAAAATAATCAACGAAATAAAAACTCAGTAGATGAAAACGCCGTTACTGATCTATTCCGACATTACTATTCTGCGGACACTGGCCATCTATCAATCGCTGAGCACAAAGAAGTTACTGCCGCAATTATCGCTAAAGATCCAGAGAGAGCAAGTTCTGCATTGCACGCACACATTGCTGGCTCGCGTGAGTTTTTAATAAAAACTATGGATGTACTCGGTCGTCCTTAATTAAAATCTAATTAATGACGGTTTAAGAGTTTCACATGTTTTGGAGTTAACTCCGCAAGTGTGGAAACTCCAAGTAATTTCATATTTCGAATCATTTGAGATTGCATAATCTCCAGAGCGCGCTCAACGCCATCTTGTCCGCCGGCCATCAATCCATAAAGGTATGCGCGGCCAACATAGGTAAATTTGGCTCCTAAGGCAACCGCTGCAAGAACATCAGCTCCGTGCATAATTCCAGTATCAATATGTATTTCGTAATCTTTAGCAAACTCTTTCCTAATATCTGCCAGAAGGTGAAGCGGTGCTGCTGCTCTATCCAATTGACGTCCTCCGTGGTTTGAAAGCAATACTGCATCAGCGCCCAATTCCGCAGATTTCTTAGCGTCCTCTAAATTTTGGACCCCTTTTACAATCAAGTTGCCTTTCCACTGTTCACGCACCCACTTCAAATCTTCAAAAGTCATAGTCGGGTCAAACATGTAATCAAGTAATTCGCCGACAGTCCCTGGCCAATTTGATAGTGAGGCAAATTGAATTGCTGGTGTGGTTAAGAAGTTGATCCACCAAGCGGGCCGAGGCAATGCATCGATTAATGTTTTAGCGCTCAATCGTGGTGGAACGGTTAAACCATTTCGGTAATCTCTAATTCGTTGTCCAGATGCCGGTACATCCACTGTAAGCAGTAAGTTTTTTACGCCAGCTTTTTGTGCTCTCTCAACGAGGGCCATACTGCCTTCGCGATCTTTCCACATATATAACTGGAACCAGTTGCTGCCATTTGGTGCTGCAGCAACCACATCTTCAATAGTCGTTGTTCCAAGAGTCGAAAGTGAAAAAGGGATGCCAAATTTTTCGGCTGCTCGGGCACCAGCGATCTCACCTTCGGTTTGCATCATGCGTGCAAAACCTGTTGGCGCGATTCCCATCGGCATCGAAAACTTTTGCCCTAAAACTTCACAAGTTAGATCTGCTTTTGATACATCTTTAAGAATGCTTGGGTTAAATTCAATATCTTGATACGCCTGCCTAGCTCGAGCCAGGCTAACTTCCGATTCCGCAGAACCATCGGTGTAATCAAATGGGCCGGTTGGAGTTCTTTTTTTAGCAATATCACGCAAATCCCAGATTGTGTAAGCGGCAGCCAGACGTGCTTTCTTACGTTTAAAAGTTGGCAGAGTAAAAACCAAGAGTGGCTTTAGTTCACGCCATTTAGGGAATTGTCGCTTTACATTTTTGGTTTTAGTCTGGCTTTTACTCTGGTCGCTCATGCCTTAATACTATTAGAAGTGCTGGATTTTGCTAACTCTCAATCATCCGAAAATCTATATTTTTGGGTGGCCTGGCACTTTGTCGGACCTGTTTTCTGATTTGATCATCAACAACAACCCCTGATCGCTGCGCTGCCAAAATCGCCTGATACTCAAACCAGATCGCCACTAACGTGGATTCCCCTTCGCGTATTTGGGCAAAAGTGCGGGTAAAAATCTGCTCCAAAAATTGATAATGACCTAATTGCAATGCCGCTTTAGCTGCCGCTAAATCTATCCGCTCACTTGGAATTCTAATTAAAATAATCTCAGTGTAAATTTCCCAAAGTTGTTCATATTTTTCGGCAGTAATAAGTAATTGTAAATACTCTTCATAAAAAGCATCATGTAACTCTGGAGCAAATTTGTTTATCACTTCTTCGTAAAGTTCTAAAGCGGGAAACATATTTCCAGCATCTCTCTGTGCAACTGCAAGATTACGTAAAGCCCAAGGTGATGGTTTGTGCTCGAGAGATTTCTTCCACTCCTTGGTAGCTGTTGCTATTTTCCCAATTTCAAAATAGTAATTACCAATATGTAAAGCACTTAACCAATTTTGACGGCTATTTTCTAGAAGTGAAATCCATTCTTTTTGAACCATCCATGATGAAGGAGTTTCATTTACCTCGGAATCTGGAAAGTTTCCGGTTTCAAGAAGTTCGATCCATTCACTTATCTGTACATTTCTAGCGGATTCAAAGATAAAACCAGCTGGGATTTTCTCAACAGATTTTTCCCTACGCATCTGTTCAAGTGCACCCCAGTTACTACCTTGGTAAAGAATCTCTGAAGGAGTCTGGGTAGCCAGTTTTTCAAAACGTAGATTTTCACTTTCAAGTAAATCTTTAGGGACAACTTTTTCTATCTGATCTGAGATTTTTTCTTGCGCAGCTGACCATTTCACATTTAAAAGTTGTTGATTTTCGATTTTTGTAAAGCTACCGAAAAATTGCGTAAATGTAATTGTGGAATTGCCAGGCATTTGATACCCATGCAGTTGGGTTGGAGCCAAGCCGGCTTGCAACTCTAAATATGGTGAGAAATCAGCGGATGAAGCATCAGATAAAAACTCCTGCCAGCCTCGCCCACCAACGTGGTTTCCCCAACAAAACATCTTTTTGTAACGTAATGCCGCAGTGCTTCGTTCATAAAATACTTGGCCGTCCTCGTAAAGAATTGATTCCCATGGAGAGTTCATGGATTTGGGATTTTGAAAGAAATACTCATTGGCAAATGGAAAATTTTGTGGAAAAGAAAGGTCAACATCAGGAACTGTTGGCAGATAAGGCAATCTGCCAGTTCCATAACCAGCAAAACCTTGATCTACGAATATGACCTCATCCGTACTTCCAAATACGCGGGCTTTTGGAGTTTCACGGACTGCAATATTTGTCCACCAATACATTGGTGTCATTTCAGTGTGATCATTAATTATTCGAACATAAACTCTTAAATTCTTTGCACCTGTGGGCAAATGGCAATCAATAGCCCAGTAGAAATTGCAGGTTCTTTCATAATCGTAAATCCGAATAAATTCATTGCCGGTCTCATCTATTAATTTTGCAACATGCACAGGTGAACAGGTTCCAAATGTGTGGCCATATTGCCCCATATTCCATTCAATACCACCTGAAAACCAAGCGTTTAGAATTGAAAGGTTTGCAAATTGAAGTATCGGATTCGTGAATAGCAGTTCTCGCTGATTTTCCTTATCGAAGAGCGAGTATAAACGACCACCAAGTTCAGGCAAAAAAGTTGCTCGTAAATGCTCATTTTCCAGGACTACTGTTGTGATTTCTCGTGCTGTTAACTCTCTGGTGTATCTATCTTGCCATCGATATGGCAGATAGATTTCTCCAGTTTCATATCCGACTAAATTACTCTGCTCTGCCGAAAACTCATTTAAAAACTTTACCGAACGGTCTCTATTTTGATTTCGAAAAATTGGAAGTGGATTTTCGCCTCCAATTTGCGCGCCCTGAATTGATATTTTGGAGGTGAACGCTTTGCTTTGCGAAATTTTTAGATCATTCCGTAGCGAGTTAGCATTCCAGTTCCAATTGCTGCTCGACGCACTCGCTCGCGTGCAGTTGCTTCAACTGCACCTTGTAAATGAGCACCAGATGGATATAGCCCAGGAGCATTCCGAACTGTAAATTTCAAATAAATAGGCGCAGCAACGCGAACTAAATCTGGTACCTCATAGTGACGAACCGCTCCCCCAAAATCATCAGCCGCTTCCACATAAACATCAACTGGCACGTCAACTTGCGAACGTATTGCTGAAATTTGAGCCAAGGATAGATCAGTAGTTAAATTCAAAGTTGATGCACCAAGATCTTCATACAAGGCTGCGGTGGCTGGATTATTACAAGGAAGCGCTACTGAGGTTTTTAAAACTAAATCTCCAGGTAGATCTCCGCTGCGCTTTGCTTTTCCTAAAACATCAAGCAATCCGATATCACCCACTAATACTGATTTAACTCCTAGCTTTACTCCATGAAGTACATCTTCAACAGCAAAACGAAGTTGGTCGGCGCCACGAAGTGATGGATGAACTGTTGCACTGGATGTGCCGATTGTGGCCCGTCCGATATCCCAAGATGATCGCGGGCCGACGAATAGACAAACCTCAGCTTTTGCTTTTTCACCTAACTCTAAAAATTCTTTTATCTCTGGATCGGTAAGCATCATAATTCCGCTACCTTGGCTAGCGCGATGGAAAGCTAATTTATGTTTTGCTGCCTCTTCGATGACAACGCGCATCGCAGCCGGACCTTCAACGGAGGGAATCTCTACTTTCCAGCGGCTGCCATCGGAAAATCTTTTTGCACTCTCAGGGAGATTGTCTGCATCAGCACTTACGACCTTTTGCTTACTTAATAATGAAATTCCAGCATGCATTGGACCTTTGGGATCACGACTGCTCTTCCACTCAGACATTTATTGCTCCCCTTTTTTCAATTTATAAAATTTAATTAAGCAAACCGTGCGTGCAGCCCGCCATCAACCATTAAATCTGCACCATTTATGAATGAGGCGTCATCAGACATAACAAATGAAACAACTTTTGCAATTTCTGAAGGATTTCCCATTCGAGCCATAGGTTGCACCGCTTCAGCATCAGCTTTGCGATCAGGGTAAAGGTCAAAATAAGAGTGAACCAATGCGGTCAAGGTGTATCCCGGAGAAACCGTGTTGGTCCGAATATTTTGTGGGCCCTCATCAAGAGCCAAGTTGCGAGCTAAGCCATTTAATCCACCTTTAGCGGCAGAGTATGGGAAATAATTTGGTGCGGTCATCCGACCATGAATCGATGAGATAAAAACAATTGATCCTTTTTTGGCTTTGCGCATCTCAGGTAAACATAATTTTGCAATATACCAACTTGATTTTAAATCAAGTGCAAAAAATGATTCCCACTCTTCATCTGCGTAAGTGACTGGATCTGCATACGAGTTGCGGCCGGCATTAGAACAGGCTGCAGTTACTGGGCCAAATTTTGCCACTGCAGCATCAAAAGCTGCTTTAAAAGGCGCAAACTTTGAAACATCAGCTTTAATAAATTGCACTTGGTTTCCTTCGGAATTTAATTTAGCGGCTAGCGCTTCGCCGCGTTCTACATCAATGTCAAAAAATGAAACTCGAGCACCCTCAGCGGCAGCATCTACAACGATAGCTGCGCCAATTCCTTGAGATCCGCCAGTTACTAATACGTGATGACCTTTTAATACCAATGATGAATTTGATGAATTTGATGAACTCATACTGACCGCGCTCCTATTCCGCCATCTACAGCCCAATCTGATCCATTTACAAAAGAGGCAGCATCTGAGAGTAAAAAAGTGACCACCTTAGCGATTTCAATTGGCTGACCTACTCGGCCCATGGATTGAACTGAAAGTGCATGTTCATATCTTCCAGCTTCTTTGGCATACCAAGCCTCTGCCATTGCAGTCATGATGTAACCAGGAGAAACCGCATTACAGCGAATATTGTTAGGACCCTCATCAATTCCTAAATTTCGAGTTAATCCCAAGACTGCAGATTTAGCTGCACCATAAGGAAAGTAATTTGGGGCTGTCATGCGAGCATGGATCGATGCAATATTTACAATGGCGCCTTTTCGCGCTTTACGCATTGCCGGCAAAGTTAACTTTGCAGTGTGCCAAATTGATTTCATATCAATAGCAAAAAAAACATCCCATTCTTCGTCGGTCATTGTTACTGGGTCAGCACTTGAACCGACTCCAGCATTATTTACTACGCCAGTAAAATCACCCTGTTTGGCAATTAACTTTTTGTGCGCTTGTTCTAGATCAGCAAAATTTCCCACATCGGCACGTTCAAATTCAACTTTATGGCCGGCAGCTCTTAATTCACCAAGATATTTTTCAGAACCTGCAACATCGATATCTACAAAGGAGACACGTGCTCCGGCCTGTGCTGCATCGAGCACAATTGCAGCCCCGATTCCATTTGCTCCGCCAGTTACTAATATATGGTCATTTGGTAATTTCATGATCAGGAGTTTATCTCTCTTACTTGCGCAACAACAGCCAAGAATGCGGCCACATTTGCTGGGATAGCACTCAGGCCACCTTTTAAAAGGGGGCCGCCAAGGCCAACCATATTTGCACCAGCAGCGAACCAATCTGGGACCGCAGCGACGCTCAATCCACCGGTGGGACACCAAAGATTTCCTGGAAATGGATCACGCAATGCTTTTAGATGAGCCGGCCCGTATGAAGATGCTGGAAATAATTTCAACACATCAGCACCTGCGGAAAGTGCGGTAGCAACATCACTTGGAGTTGCAACTCCAGGAATTGAAATCAAACCAACCTTTTTAGTGGCCGCAATAACTTCCGGATTTGTATTTGGCGAAACCACAAAAGTTGCACCAGCTTTTGCTGCATTAGCCACATCTGCAATTTTCAAAACCGTTCCTACTCCAACGCAATCATTCTTCTGTGTTGC
>BJFZ01000048.1 GCA_014190175.1 Actinomycetes bacterium
AGATTTTGCGCGCTCTTGCATCTTGCTCCAGGAAACAATGCCACCTTTGTTTGCCCACGTGCCCATGGAAATATTTTCGGCAACAGTGAGAAGGGGTGCATCGCTGAGCTCTTGAAAAATCATTCGAATTCCGAGTGCTCGCGACTTAATTGGGTCGAGTGCGGAAAACTCTTTATCTCCGGCATGAACAGTCCCTGAATCAGCAAAATAAACACCAGCTAAGATTTTTACAAGGGTTGACTTGCCAGCGCCGTTTTCGCCAAGGAGTGCTAAAACTTCCCCTCTTGCGAGGTGGAGGTCCACACCATGGAGGACCTCCACTCCGCCGAAGGATTTACGGATTGCTAACGCTGTCAGCAAAGCCGAATCAGTTGATGGCATGCCTACTTAGCAGTCCGCTGCTTTTGGATAGTACTTCATAATGTTGCTCTTATCGATCCATACGTGGTTAATGGCAAGAAGAGTAGGAATCTGAATCTTCTTAACTGCCTTAATTAGGTATGGGATACCGATTTCACCGTAGTGCTCTGGGAAGTATGCAGTGTCGCCAGCCCAGTTTGGGTTGTTCATGATTTGGCACCCTGAAGTTGGATCTGCACCTTGTCCTGCACCGTACATGTCCTTATCGCGACCCAATTGCTCAGCAGCCTTGAATGCACCAAGAACACTGTCATCGTTCATTGCGAAGACAAGAACTGTTTTTGCATTTGGAAGAGCAGTTAGAGCATCCTTTGTAGATGCCTGTGCTTGCTCAATGAATGAAGAGTCAATTGTGTAAAGCTTCTTCAAGTCAATTGCTCCGCACACTGCTGCGAATCCTTGCTTCACTCCACCGATACGTGCTTCGTTAACAGCACCTACTCCTGGTGACTCAAGAGCCAAGATTGCATCGTACTTGCAATCAAACTTTTTCTTGATCAAGTTACCAAGTCCAGTACCTGTGATAACGCCTGCACGGTTGTTATTTGCACCCATGAAGGAAGTTTGCTTTGGTGTCTGGTTGATATCGATTGCGATAACTGGAACCTGTGGGCCAGCAGCATAAATAGCTGGGCCAGCAGCAGCACCAAGGTTAAAGTTCAAGTAACCCTGAACGCCCTTAACTTTGAATGCTTGTGCGCACTCAAGTGCCTTTGCATCATCAATCTTGGAATCGCAGAACTCAAGCTTTACGCCAGCGATCTTTGCTTGAGCTTTGATTGAATCACTAACGAGCTTTACGAATGGAACAGCATCTCCCAAAGATATATAACCTAAGTGAAGGCCTTTTCCACTGTTCTTTACAACTTTTTCAAATTCAACATATTCTGTGTTGATTAGTGGCTTTGGTTTGGCAGCGGCCACAGATGAAGTAATGCCAATTGGCATTACTAAGGCGGTCAAAGCCAGAGCAATGGTTGTATTTCGTTTAATCTTCTTGTTAAACTCCATCTACTTCTCCCTATCTCAGTGTTGCCAGAAACCTTTCCAGCGAACAGGTGTTATACAAGCCTTAATCGAAGTGCATGTCAATAGTGGTCAAAGCAGCTAACTTTTCGGCGTGGCGCAGAAGAAAGGGTGAAAAGTTTGATTAATAACAAAACGTTATACAAAGTTGCAGTAGGTGGTTTCTATTTAGAGTCCAACAGCTTTGTTGGTGGAGAAACTACGCTCAATGATTTTAAGAATCAAACATTTGCAGAAGGAAGTGCCATTTCCAGAAATAGCGCTGGAAGTGCAAGTGAGTTCGCTGGTGCTTGGGATGTTTTAACCCAGGCAAACTGCGAACTTATACCGACTCTCATTGCATATTCATCACCTCGCCCGCCCATGACAAAAGAAGCCCTTGACACAAATACCGAAACAGTTCTCAATGCAATTCCGACAGATATAGATGGTGTGTATCTCATGTTGCATGGATCGGCATGGGCCCACCATGAGGATGATCCTGAAGGAGTTTTGCTAACAAAGATTCGCCAAAAGATTGGGCCAAATAAATTTATTGCAATCAGTCTTGATCTTCATGCATATTTTACAGAACAAATGTTGCATGCTGTAGATATTGTTTCGGCATATAAAACTTGTCCGCATTTAGATTTGTATGAAACAGGTGCGCGATCAGCAGAGATTCTTGTGCAAGCCCTTCGAGGAGAAGTTAAACCTAAAACGGTTATGGCAATTGCACCAATGATTACACCACCAGAACACCACGACCATAATCGTGCGCCGTTTAAAACGCTGATGGATGCCACAAGAAAAACACAGAGCGGTAAAGTTTTAATTGCATCTCTCCTTGCAACACAACCTTGGCTCAATGTTCCTGAATTAACTTGGAAAGCAATCATTACCGTTGATGGAGATGTTGAATACGGTCAAAAACAAGCTCAGGAATTAATTGACCAAGCGTGGGCTCTACGTAAAGAATTCTTATCAGTTACTGCAAAGCCAGTTGCGATTGCTTTTGAAGAAGCCCTTGCTATGGATACCCCCACTGTTATTGCTGATATGGGAGATGCAACAAATGGTGGCTCACTGGGAGATAGCACCGAGGTGCTGAGAGTGGCCCTTGCCTCTAAGAGCTCGGGATCAGTTGCGGTTTCTATTACCGAGCCAAGTGCAGTGATTACATCTCAAAGTTCCATCGGGCAAAGAGTGCAATTAACGCTGGGTTCTGGCAAACCTGGCAGCTACAACGAAAAGGTCTTGGTTCATGCCAATGTAATTGCAACTGTCAATGAAAAGATTTCTTATACGCATCCTGCAGCGCTAGATGTTATAGATGATCCCGGTCTGTCTGCGCTCATTGAGGTAGATCACCCAACTATAAAAATTTATATCGTTCTACATTCACAACCTGTGCGCGTGATTGATCCAGTTATTTATGAGCTCTTTGATTTGAAAGTGAATGAAATTGACGTGTTGCAAGGAAAATCTCATGTTTCTTTTATTCCAGGATTTGCAAGAATTACTCCGCGATACGTGTTGGCAGATACGTTAGGGCCAACTGCTGCAAATCTTCCATCACTTCCATTTACAAAAAGAATGAAACCTTTATACCCGTTTGAGGATATCTAGAGGCTCTTAAGAATTATTCTTAACTCTTCACCGATTTTCTTACTTGCATCACGAGCATCTTTAAGAAAACCTTGCATCAACATAAATCCGTGAATTACTCCGTTGTAGCGATGTAATACAACTTTATTCCCATCACTCTTCAATCTCTTTGCTAGCTCTTCACCTTCATCACGCAGTGGATCGTATTCGGCAGTGATAATTATTGTTGGTGGTAGTCCTGAAAGATCTCCTGAGTTCATCGGAAGTACATAGGGGTTTTTGAAATCTTCAGGATTATTTACATATTGATCCCAGTACCAACGCATCGCATCTGAGGAAAGTAAATAGTTAGGCGAGTTTTCAATCATTGATGGGTAATCAAATTTATGGTCGGTTGCTGGGTAAATAAGTATTTGAAAGGCCACCTTTGGCCCCTTTTCGTCGCGAGCTTTAAGTGCCACTGCCGAGGCTAAATTGCCTCCTGCGCTATCGCCTGCAACGCCAATGAAATCAGGGTTAATTCCAAGGGCTTTCGCATTCGCGCTCACCCACTCCAAAGTGGCAAAGCAATCATCAAAAGGAATCGGGAATTTGTGCTCAGGCGCCTTTTGGTAGTTAACTGAAATTACCACTGCCCCAGTATCTGTTGCCATTAATTGATGCTGAACTTGATTGAGCTGCAAATTTCCAGCAACCCAACCCCCGCCGTGAAACATAACAATTGCTGGTAGTGGCCCATCACCCTCGGGGCGATAAATAGCGATCGGTAAATCGGCAGTTGGTCCAGAAAAATATTTATATTCAATACTCTTTAGTGGTTCTGCAGTTCCCAAATAAATAGGAGCCCATTTTTCCATTGCAGCAGCTCGCACGTCATAGGGAGTTAAATCTGCTAACGCTTTACCACCTTGTGCAGTTAAGCGCGCGATGAACTCTGCAATCTCAGGTTTAAGCATCGCTACCTCTCGAACTTAATATTTGAGGTAGAGCATAACCTTTACCCTCGCTGGCTGTTAAGTTTCTGTCGAATTTGATCGAAGGAAACTGCGGCAATAAGCATTAAGCCTTGTGCCACTCTCTGCCAAAAGGTTGGTACATCCAACAAGATAAGTCCATTGTTAAGTACGCCAATTGTCAGCAACCCAAGGATTGTTCCAAACATCGTTCCTCGACCGCCAGCCAAAGAAGCTCCACCTAACACAATAGCGGTAATTGCTTCAAGTTCTAGTCCTCGGGCTGCATTTGGATCTCCGGCAGAGAGTTGCGAACATAAAATAGCACCGGCAAGTGCTGCTGAAAGTCCAGAGAGTGCAAATGTTAAGAAAAGTAGTCGGTTAGAGCGAATTCCTACAACGCGAGCCGCATTTGGGTTAGCACCGATTGCATACAGCGAACGACCATAGGTTGTACGGCGCAGGACAATTATTCCGATGATTGAAATAAATGTAAAAATTGCTACAGGGAGTGGGACGCCAAATGGTTGAGATGTCCCAAGCCATTCGAAATTACGCATCATTAAAGTTTGGCCGTTGCCAATTAGCAGTGCCACGCCATACAAAGTTGCCAACGCACCAAGAGTTGTAATTAAGGAGTTAACGCCGACTTTAGTAACAAGGAATCCGTTAATACACCCGAGAACAACCCCAAATAATAAAGCTATTATTAAACCAATAGTGATTCCATGTTTATCAACTAACTTAGCCAAAATCATTCCAGATACTGCTGCAGTTGAACCGACAGATAGATCCACTTGACCGGAAATCATCAAAAGGGTGCCAGGAATACAGACAACACCAGTTACTGCAAGGGCCACCAGAATATTACGAAAGTTCTCAATATCAAAGAAGTACTCACTTGCTATTGAAAAGTAAGTAAACAATGAGACCAAGAAAACTAATAGCGCTGTTGAGGCAGGTATAGAGCGACGTTTCTTTTTTTCAGAACCGACCGCTACTGCTTTTGACTTAGTTTCACTCATCTGACTTCATACCCCTAACTTGATGCCGAAATTAACGTATTAGCGTCAACGGCGTTTCCGGTGAGCTCTGATACAACTTTTCCACGTGCCATTACAAGTGCTCGGTCTGCCAAAAGTACAACTTCTTCATAATCTGAAGTTGCAACGATTACTGCCATATTGCTCTCTTTTGCTTGCTTTCGAATAATTTCATAAATATCTCGGCGAGCACCAACATCTACACCACGAGTTGGTTCTATAAGAAGCAGAACATTAACATTGGCTTCAAACCAACGTGCCAATAAAACTTTTTGTTGATTACCGCCGGAAAGAGTAACAATTTCTTGAGTTGGTCCGCGTCGTGAACTTATGCGCAATGCATCTGCCCATTTAACAAAAGCACCCGATTCTCTAGCGCTTTCCACAAATCCCAAATGGCCCATATTCTGCCAAGAACGTACCGCCAAATTTTCTGCAACTGAACGACTACCAAATGATCCAAGCCTTTGGCGATCGGCGGGTAGATATCCGACTCCATATTCAACTGAAACTTCAGGAGATTCCGGAATAAATGATTTTCCGAAAATTTCAATTGACCCAGAGGAAATGGGACGTAAGCCATATAGGCAATCAAGAATTTCTGCCGACCCTGAACCAATTTTTCCAAAAAGGCAGAGTATTTCTCCAGCGTTTACAGAGAATGAAACATCTTCAAACTCCGTAAAGCTAGAAAGTTTCTCGATTTTTACTGCGATCTTGCTCGTTGGATTAGCGTCTGGGCGAGAATTCTTTGCAGCCTCATGGCCCAACATCGCAGTTACTAAGTCTGAACGGTCTGCTTTCTTTGCATCCACAGTCAAGACTGAATTTCCATCGCGTAAAACTTGTACGCGATCAGCAACTCGAGCAACTTCATCGAGTCGGTGGGTAATGTAGATCATTCCCACACCTTGGGCTTTGAGTTGTTGCATAACTATAAATAGACGCTCCACTTCTACATTAGAGAGTGCAGCAGTTGGTTCATCTAGTACTAAAATTTTTGCATTTTGTGTGAGCGCTCGGGCGATTTCAAGAAGTTGGCGCTCTCCCACTCGCAGCTCTCCTGCAATTGCATCGACGGGGATATCCACCTCGAGTCTGTCCAAAATCTCTTTTGCTTTGCGGTTCATCTCACGCCAATCAACCATACCTTTGTTGTTTGGCCATTGGCCAAGGAAAATATTTTCAGCCACTGTCAAAGTGGGTGCATCATTGAGTTCTTGAAAAATCATACGAACGCCAAGTTGGCGCGCTTGATATACATCAAGACGCGCCAACTCAGTGCCCGCAATGTCGATCGATCCACTAGTTGGCTCGAGATCACCAGCCAAAATCTTTACAAGAGTTGACTTGCCTGCACCGTTTTCACCGAGAAGTGCAAGCACTTCTCCTGGCAAAAGCGTGAGGTCAACACCGTGCAGAACTTCCACTCCATTAAAGGATTTGTGAATCTTCTGCAAATGTGCGAGTTCAACACTCATTGAGTTTGGTGGTTCCTTTCGAGTTAGTAGCGGTCAGAACGAATACAGCGAAGATACTAGTTAATTAACAACCAGTAACTTTGAAGTACTTGCTGATATTTGCACCGTTGATCGCTACGTGCTGGATCTTGAGCTGGAAAGGAACTTTCTTGCCCTTGATCAAGTCGATTAGGTAAGGAACACCGATCTCACCGTAGTGCTCTGGGAAGTATGCAGTTGCACCAATCCAGTGATCGTTGCTCTTGATGTCGCACCATACGGATTGTTCTGCGCCTTGGCTACCAGCGTAGATGTCCTTGTCGCGACCAACAGCCTTGGCAGCAGAGAATGCACCCTGAATACCTTGGTCGTTAATTGCTACAACGATGATGTGATGAGCGTTTGGAAGTGTTGTTAGTACGTCTGGCATAACTTCTAGAGCCTTATCCAAACGTCCTGCATCGTACTTCTTCAACTTGTCTGCTGGGATTGCTCCGCAAACACTTTCGAATCCTGTCCGGTATCCACCCATGCGAAGAACGTTAGCAATACCAACGCCATAATCTTCTAGGGAGATAAATGCATCGTATTCGCACTTGAAATTTGTCTTGAAATAGTTACCGAGCGCTTTACCAGTTGAAGCACCGGCGTTTGCGTTGTCAGCACCCATAAAAGCGCTCTGGCATGGATCTTGTTCGATATCAATTGCGATAACAGGAACATTTGGCCCAGCCTTACAGATTGCAGCTGATGCATCTGAAACTGCGTTGAAGTTTAGGTATCCGTCAACCTTCTTGAGCTTGAAAGTCTTAGCGCAAGCAAGTGCAACGTCACCTTTTAGCTTGCCATCGCAAAATACAAACTTTGCTCCAGCGGCTTTAGCTTCACGTGCGATTGAGTCGTGTACATCTTTTCCGAATCCAATTGAATCATCTAGACCAATAAGTCCGATTGTGAGTCCTTTACCGCTGTTCTTAACGGCTGGACGGAATGCAACTCCACCTGCTGTTGCAGGAAGAATTTGTACGCTGAACATTGTTGCAACAGCTGCTACGGCAATTAAGCCAAGGCGGCTCTTTGAACGAGATGTCATCTTCATATGTAACCAGGACCTTTCTATTGTTCCTTTTTGTTGGCGAATCTCTTGGTATGAATAATTGCCAAAAGTATTAACCAGGGAATCGAAGGATTGTCTGTCTCGTCTGATGAGTCAAGGTTGCGTCGCATTTATATTGTTTTGTTATTGAACTGTTACAAACAACCTAGGGAATCCCATAGGGAATTTTAATAATTAAAGTTTTTAATTGGTGGTTACGGGATTGCTTTTCGCAAAACGCTCTCCCATAAGTCGATACCCCGCTGAATCCGGGTGCAACTTATCAGGCATGAGATCAACATCGTGCTCATTCATTAGCTCGAAACCGTTCATGTAGTGCAAATTCTTATCCTTGCGAAGAGAGACAACTTCTTCGAGGATTTCACGAATTCTCACCAGATGAAGTGCCCCTGCTGCAAATTCTGCAGGGCGTTCTTTTGCAAATAACAATGGTCCATCAATCATGATTGGCCCAGGGGTTGTTTCGTGAAATGGGCACCAAATGGGTGAAATAACCAGAATTGGTGTTGTTGGTTGTTTTTCGCGAATAGTGTCTAACAAACTATGAACTGCAGGGATAAATGCTCTTTCGCGCATTGAATCAGCATTAACAATGTTAATTCCCAATTTAAGTGAGATGAAATCTGCCGGTGTATTTGCTATTGATCGCCCAGCAAAACCATCTAATTGACATTCCCCAGCAAAACCGAAATTAGTAAGATCTAGGTTCATTAGTTGAGCTGCGCGCACTGGCCAAATATCCATTGGGCGCAGAGCTTCGATGCAATGGCTTATCGAGCTGCCGTAATGCACCCACTTTTTTTTCTTGTTTGGCAACGCTGAAAAAATCTCTTTGGACGCGGACAATTCTTTCAATTCAACAATTGCAGAAGATGGCAACCAAATCTCGATTTCTTTTTCATCATCACCTAGATCAGAAAAGGTAAGTAAATCTGGATCTCCAGGTTCGATAGTTTCCACAAATACAGCAGTTAGTCCGGGTGTTAGGCGTAAGACATTTCCGTGTTCGGCAGTGAGTGTTTGACTTTCTTCACCATTAACAAGCAGATCAAATGCGGCGGGTCGCTTATCTTCTGCAAGACCTGTAATAACCATTTTAGAAACTAAAACTTTCAAAGTTATTTGATCAGCCGATGTTTTAAAGCGAAGGCGAACCCCAGATGGAAATTTAAGGAACCGTTCGATTCCAGCATCTGCAAATTGAATGCGAGTCCAATCGGGCAATCGGCGAGGAGTTACCCAACCGTCTGCACTTTTATCGAAACCGAGGGCGCCAACGATCTCAATTCTTGAATCTAGAATTGGATAAGTAAACATACTTCTCTCCTTTTAGTTCACTCAAACACAATCGTGCCAACAAGCATCTGCCGTTAGTCTAAATACTGATTACCAAATTGGCGATACAGCTAGTTTCTCATCAAAAACCGCTTGGTTAAGTGTGTAGCCAAACCCTGGAACTTCTGGCAAAACTAATTCACCGCGTTGAGGCGCAGGTTCGCCATTAAGAACCCATCCAGCAGGACTTCCAGCATAAATATCTAGATATTCACACCGGGGGGAAAGATCTGGTCCATTGGAAATAAGGAAGTGATAGGTCGGTAAACCCACGCCATGACAGATTAGCTTTCGCCCATATGCTTTCGCGAGCGCTGCGACTTTCTTCAAAACAGTTGGCCCTCCTGCGCGATAAATATCTGGCTGAATAATGTCTACTCCTCCTTCAACAATTAATCTACGAAAGCCTTCGAGTGTGTATGTGTGCTCGCCACCAGTAACCATTCAATCTACT
>BJFZ01000049.1 GCA_014190175.1 Actinomycetes bacterium
AAACGGTCACTTATTCTTGACTTGAAAAATCTTGAGGATCTGGCAGTTCTCAGGCGACTCGTTAGTTCTGCGGATCTGCTGATTGAGAATATGAGGCCTGGAAAACTCGAACAACTAGGTTTGGATCCACAAGAACTGATTAGAGAAAATCCTAAACTTGTGGTTCTTCGAGTATCTGGTTTTGGACAAACGGGACCATATGCCCAAAAGCCTGGCTTTGCCACAATTGCAGAGGCATTATCTGGACTCTCTGGGCTCTTAGGTGAGCCCGAAGGAGGACCTCTGCTTCCTCCCATCGCTCTTACGGATGAAGTAACCGCCCTTGTTGGCTCATTTTCGGCAATGCTTGCGATTTACCATGCCAAGCTAACAGGTGAAGGGCAGATTGTTGACATAGATTTAGTTGATTCAGTTCTTCAGATTATGGGACCACTCCCTGCTGCCTGGGACTCCCTCGGATACTTACAACCAAGGCTTGGCTCAAGCATTCCGTATTCAATACCTAGGGGAACTTATCAATGCTCTGACGGTGTGTGGGTTGCATTATCAGCATCCGCAAATACTGTTGCCACTAGATTGATAGAAACCGTTGGAGGTGGTGGTGACCCGCGCTTTACATCCTTCCAAAGTAGATTTGAAAATAGAGAAGCTCTTGAGGAACTTACAAGGAGTTGGATTTCAAATAGAACCTCTGATGACGTCATTAAGACGATAGAAGCCGCTGATGCAGCGATTGCACCTGTCTATAATATGCAACAAGTAATTGAAGATCCTCATTTTATCGCAAGGGAAAGCTTCACCAGAGTGGATGGAATTCTCATGCAAAACATAGTAGCAAAACTTTCAAAAACACCTGGCAAAATAGTTTCGGCAGGGCCAAAATTTGGCGAACATTCAGAAGAAATTCTAAATGAGTTAAATGATAAAAAATAAATACACCTCAAAGCGCTCTGTACTTGCTGTCCCTGGTTCAAGCAGTAAAATGATTGCGAATGCTCGTCGACTAAAAGTGGATGAATTTTTCTTAGACCTTGAAGATTCAGTTTCGAGTACAGAAAAAGATTCAGCGCGAGCCCTTGTAATAGCTAGTCTTCTCGAAGGTAAGTTTGGCCAAAAATCTATTTCGGTTCGAGTTAACGAACAGATTTCTGAATTAGGAATAGAGGATATCTCTTTAATAGTTTCTGAGGCAGGGAAATGTTTTGATTCGATAATAATTCCTAAAGTTGAGACTGCGGAGCAGATACTTGAAATAGGATCAAGATTATCAAAGCTCGAAAAAGCTAACGGATTAGAGGCTGGCACGATTCGACTTCAACTTCAGATCGAATCAGCACGTGGCCTCGTCGAAGTACAGAAGATCGCCTCGGCTTCTGAAAGGACTATTTCATTGATTTTTGGTCCTGGAGATTTTGCTGCAAGTATGGGGATGCAAGTACTCCATATTGGCGAAAATCCGATTAATTATCCTGGTGAAGATGCTTACCACTATGTACTGATGTCTATTTTGACAGCTGCGCGGGCTAATAATTTACTAGCAATCGATGGTCCTTACTCTGACATCACAAATATTGCAGGACTAAAAAATAGAGCAGACCTATCTGCCTCACTTGGTTTTGATGGAAAATGGGTGATACACCCGGCACAAATTGAAATAGTTAATACAGCTTTTACACCAAACCAAGAATATTTTGATACTGCTGCAAGAATTATCTCTTACTTTTCAGAATCTGAAGCTTCCTCCTCTGCAAAGGGAGCACACCTTTTTGAGGGAAAAATGATCGATGAGGCTTCAAGAAAAATGGCTGAGACTATCTATTCTAAGGGGCTCGCGGCCGGGCTTACACCTTCAACACAAGGAGATCAAAATGGCTGAACATAAAGCGGTTCTAGGAAGGTTCTACGAAGACTTTATTGTGGGTGATACCTATCAGCATCCGTTTGGAAGAACGATTAGCGAAACGGACTGTACTTGGTTCACTCAGTTGACCTGCAATACAAATCAAAATCATTTCAATGCTCATCTCGCACTCTCTAATCCAGTTTCGAATGGACGAATTATTGTTAACTCTGGACTTACCGTGGCAATCATTTTGGGAATTTCGGTTATAGATATGAGTCAAAATGCGGTAGCAAATCTCGGTTGGACAGATATCAAATTAACATTCCCTGTTTATGTGGGAGATACTTTGTACGCAGAAAGTATTTGTACCGAAGCTAGGGAATCCTCATCAAAGCCTCACATGGGGATTATTTCAATGTTTACACGTGGCCTCAATCAAGATGGTGTCGAAATAGTCACTTGGCACCGAAGTGTGATGATTCCAAAGAAGAGTTCTGGGATTGGACAAAACTATTTCCCAATCCCCACAACTGGGACAATTGAAAGCAGAATAAGTAAGGCATGAGCCTGGAATCTGGCCCCCTTTCTAAGTTAAGGGTTGTAGAAGGCTCTGCTTTTGTTGCAGCGCCGTTGGGGGGACTTACTCTGGCCCAACTTGGTGCAGAAGTAATTAGGTTCGACCAAATTGGTGGAGGCTTAGACTTTCATCGTTGGCCGCTCACACAGGATAAACAATCACTTTTTTGGGCTGGTTTAAATAGAGGTAAGAAGTCCGTTCAAGTTGATCTGAAGTCTACAGAAGGTCGAGAATTAATTTCCAACCTCATAACTTCCCCGGGCGTGAATGCTGGAATTTTTATAACAAATCTTGCGGCAAAGGGCGAACTTAGTTACGAGGAATTGTGCAAGAAAAGGCCAGACTTAATTATGGTAATGCTCACAGGCAATTACGATGGCTCTACCGAAGTTGATTACACCGTTCATCCATCCTTTGGTTATCCCCTGATTACCGGTCCATCTGGTTCAGCTGTCCCAGTCAATAGTGTCTTACCAACTTGGGATCTTTTGCTCGGGAACATGGTTGCAATTGCTGTACTTGTGGCAATAGAAAAACGGCGCGAAACTGGGACAGGCGACTTGATTAGAATTGCCCTCTCAGATGTTGCACTCTCTGTAGTTGGAGACCTTGGAAGACTTTCACAAGCTCACTTAGATACGGAAGAGAGTGCGGCAGATGGAAACTACCTTTATGGCGCCTTCGGTACAAATTTTATAACGAGTGACAATTCTCAAATTATGTTAGTCGGGCTTACCCACAGACAATGGGAGTCGATAAAGAGTGCACTTAACTTGGGTGCGGCCCTACGTGCGCTAGAGATGAGAGAAACTGTAAATTTTGATGATGAGAGCCAGCGATATATCTTTAGGCGCGAAATAGCAGGAATCATTGAACCAATTATTAGGGGTATGAGCCTGTCGCAGGTGAGTACAGTTTTTGAAGAATTCAAAGTCGCTTGGTCAAAATATCAAACATTCAAAGATCTTTTAAAAAACGACCCACGAGCTTCCTCAAAAAATCCAATATTCCATATTAAAAATCAGGCAGGAATTGGCGATATCCCCAATATAGCCTCTCCAATTCGATTTACAGCTACCGAAAATATAGCGCCTCAAACAGCTCCCACTCTTGGAGAACATACAAGTCAAGTTCTCCAAGAGATTTTAGGGCTAAGTCCAAGTCAGATCGATGTGTTAAAAAACAATAAAACGATTGCCTAATTGAGAAATAGGGGAAATAGATAATGCTCACTAAAATAAAGATGCCGCGAGTAGGAGAAAATGTTAATTCTGTATTCATTATTGAAATAAAGGCGGAAATTGGGCAGCAGATTAATGCAGGGGATATTTTACTCTCGGTAGAAACTGATAAAGCCACAATAGACGTCGAATCACCTGTCTCTGGAAAAATTCTTGAATTTCTAGTAAAAATTAATGATGAGATAGCACCTGGCGATTCTTACGCGACTATGGAAACTGCTTAAAATGAAAGTTACGGTGACTGGTGCTGCAAGTGGAATCGGTAAAGCTACTGTTTTAGAACTACTTGATATGGGAGCTGAAGTTCTAGCCGTTGACCTACCGAATAGCAATCTAGATTACCTCGTTGACTCGAAAGGTGAGAAGTTATTTGCCGATGTAGCAGATCAGGATTCGCGCAATATGATCATTGACAAATCCGTTGGCTTTGATGGGCTTGTGAATGCCGCAGGTAAAATAGAGACTAAGAAATTGATGGACTATTCAATATCTGACCTCAGGGAGCTATTTATGGTCAATTTTGAATCAGCCTGGGACTTAACATCAAAGATTGGTGCAACTATGCCAACTGGTGGCTCAATCGTAAATATCAGTTCTGCTGGAGCCAAAATAGTTACCAATTCAAATGTAGGACCGTATTCTGCAACTAAGGCGGCAATTCTAAGTATGACACGTACGTTTTCCTACGAGTTTGCACCCCGGGGTATCCGAGTAAATGCAATATGCCCAGGTCTCATTGAGACCCCAATGCAGGACAAAGTAAATAACGACTTGGCTCTAAGCCAAGGGATTTCACTTCAGGAGATAGTTGGAAAGCGTGTTGAATTAATCCCTATGAAACGCTTTGGAACTTCTGCTGAATGCGCACGTATAATAATTTTCTTGCTATCAGAGAATTCTAGTTATATTACCGGTCAGTCCTTAAACGTAACAGGAGGATGGGTTACCCATTAACTTGATCCAATTTTAGAAATTTTTTTACTTCCGACCATGCTGCCGGACTTGAATGAGCCTTTTGAACAGTAAGGGATGCCCAGGTTGTAGCTAGCTCTAATATGTCTTTCTCGGAAAACCCCAAATATTGGCCCGTAACAACTCCTGTTAAGAACGCATCGCCAGCGCCGGTCGTGTCAACGATTGGAATGATTCGTCCTGCTTCTCGTAAATTATTATTTTTACTAATCATTTTTGAGCCATTTGCCCCATCAGTGATGTAGATTTTTGTGAAATGTGAAAGAGCACGGTCCAGAGTTTTTTGATCGTCAATTTCCTCATTAGATATAACTAAAATATCTCCCGAAAGTTCCCGGTCGCTTTTCAATGCATTAGAACCTAAAACTAAAAAGCAGATCTCGCGGATACGTTCGAATAAGGGAAGGAAAGCATCATTCCAAAATGGCCAAACTACGATGTCTCCTGCTTGAACTGGTAAATCCTTAATATCTAAATCTCCTAGTAAACCTTTTTCCATCCCGACCATTGTCCGCTCACCTGAATCGTCCACAAGTATGGTCACGTGAGGTGTTGGAAGTTGCAAATTTTGGATGAATTCAACTGATAGTGACTCCTTGGTTATTGCATCTCTTAATTTCTCTGCATATATATCGTCTCCGAGAGCGCCGACTAACCGAATAGGCAGTCCAGCACCAACGATTCCGGAGGCAACATTGAATGCCTGACCACCTGGTCTCTCTTGATGCTCGCGTGCGTGCAGAAAACCACCTGAAGAAGGAAGCTTCGAGATGTAGAGCACCGTGTCCCAAGCGATAGGACCTATCACCCAAATCGTTCGCTCAGCCATATCTGAATTCTATTGCCTACAACTCTCATGAAGATCAAAACAAGTGGTAATTTTCCCTCATGGTCTCCAAGATAATTCCGCCAAACTTATTGGGTAGCACCCTAGGCCGAGACTCTTCTGCTAGCAGTTCAAAAGGCTTTCTAACTTCTAAAGAAGTTGAAGATTTCATCCGCAAATCCCTTCAATCTACAAATGTTTTAGGCAAGAATGTAGTTCTAATAATTCCAGATGCGACTCGATCGTGTCCGCTACCAGAGATTCTCCCAATATTTTATGATGAGTTGGCAACCAAGGTATCTTCATTAACAGCTCTGATAGCACTTGGTACTCATGCTCCTATGACTAAAGAAGCTATTGATTTATTTCTAGCTGGTGGGATAAGAACTACTAAAGATCTTTATCCTAAAATGAAGATAGTCAACCATGAATGGTGGGATCCAGATACTTTCATTAGTTTAGGTGCAATTACGGCTAAAGAAATTAGCGAAATATCTTTAGGAGAAATTACGAAAGAAGTTCCAGTCGCAATTAATCACTTAGTGGTTGAATCTGATTTAGTAATAATTATAGGGCCTGTATTTCCACATGAAGTTGTTGGCTTTAGTGGTGGGGCGAAGTATCTATTTCCTGGTGTATCGGGAAGAGAAATGATTGATTCCTCCCACTGGCTAGGTGCAATCATCTCAAGTGCGGAAATAATTGGCACGCTAGGAGTTACGCCTGTACGTGAAATGATAAATTTAGCGGCCAGCAAGATTCAAAACACATTATTAGCGCTCTGTTTAGTTGTAGAAACGGGAGCAAGCCGAATATCTTCACTATCTTTTGGAGCACCTCATACCGCTTGGGAAACTGCAGCTGCGCAATCTTCAAGAACTCACATAAAGTATTTAGATCGACCGGTAAAACGAGTAGTTTCAATTATTCCAAGTCGCTACCAAGATATATGGACTGCTGCAAAGGGAATGTATAAAGTAGAGCCAATCATTGAAGATGGTGGTGAAGTTATTATTTATGCACCTCATATAAATGAGTTTTCACTGACCCACAAAGAGCTCGAATTGATTGGATACCACTGTCGCCAATATTTCTCTGCCCAGATTGAAAGATTCGGGGAAACATCCAAATCATTGATGGCTCATTCTTCGCACTTCCGAGGCGCAGGCACCTATTCTGAAGAAAAGGGAGAAGCCTGCAGAATAACTGTGACTATCTCAACTGGAATCTCAAAAGCGCGCACTGAATCTATGAATTTGAGGTACATCAATCCAGCAGAATTTAAGTTGTCAGATTATGAAAATGTTCCTGGCACCTTTATAAATCATAATGCAGGAGAGACTCTTTACAGGTTAGTATAATTATCATTAAGGGATTAATTTTATGTGGCGCTTAACTACAAAATATATGTCATTTTCTCATGAGGCAAATTGAGAATATAAAGTAACGCTGAAATCAGACAAAGCGTTTCCTGACGTTAAAATACATATGTGAGTATCATTATTATCTCTTAATGCGTAAGTTGTGGGCTGAGTCTAGTCACTTCAGTTTAAAAAGAAATGGAAAAGAAATATGAAATTACTTTTGATCGGAGCCATGGGTGCAGGGAAGTCGACTATTGGCCAGATTCTTGCCTACAAACTCGGCTGTCCCTATTTTGATAATGATACAGAGATATCAGTAAAATATGGAAATACCAGAGAAAAGCTTGCCACATTGTCAGTGAAAGAGTTGCATGATCTAGAGACGCAGTACCTAATTGATGTCCTAAAGCGGACTGGATCGTTTATATCAGGTGCAGCCGCCTCGGTTATCGATCGTGAATCCAATCGAAATTTAATTTCAGAAACGGTTGGTGTATATCTTCGGCTCCCACTAGATAAAATTATTGAAAGAGCAGGGACACATGGAATCGGCAGACAGGGATTGACTGAAAGTGGAACTCAAATTTTAGTTGATCGGTTTAAGGCACGAGATCCTTTGTACAAGTCAACAGCAAAACTGACAATTAATCTAAGTGATTCAGCAGAAAAAGATGCTGAAAAAATAGTGGCTTTTTTGAGTTCTTTAGAGTAGTTCTCTCATCAAAAGTAGCAATATAAAAAATCACAAGTGCATTTCCAGTCAATACCGCAGCCGACTAGATCTGCCTCAAAGCCAAAAATGCTTGTGATAACTGTGATCTCCTGGCTTAAGGGTATTGCCCCATTTAAAGGTTTTGATTCAGGTCCAGTAGCTCAACAAATAATAGAGCCATCTAAGGAAAAGCTTCAAGAACTCTCAGCTTTATCCGATTTACAATCGGAATTTATAGATAGATTCTTCAAAGACTCTGGAATTTTCACAATTGAGATTAATACAAACCCTGTTTTTACTTCACTTGTTCGAGATTACTTCGAGATAATTTATTCTGGCGGCATCGCTGAGGTCATTAATCGGGAAATTTAGGCTTTCCCATAATACTTAAAACCAACTTTTATTTTCTAAGTGTGACCACCAAATTTATAGCGCATGGCGCTTAGAACTCGGTTAGCAAACGTAGCTCTTCCCCGAGATGAAAATCGAGAAAATAGTGCAGCACTTAAAACATTAGCCGGCACACCGGCTTCAACTGCAGCTTGAACTGTCCAACGTCCTTCACCGCTGTCACTTACCTCGGCAGAATAATCTTTAAGTTCGGTACTTTCAGCAAGGGCCTCGGCAGTTAAATCCAATAACCAGGATGAGATCACACTCCCGCGTCGCCAGACTTCAGTAATTTGAGGGATATCGAGTGAATAACTCGGGCTCATATCTTTTGCCGCTTCAAAAATTGCAAGACCTTCGGCAAATGCTGCCATCATTCCATATTCAATTCCATTGTGAATCATCTTCACAAAGTGGCCGGCGCCATTTGACCCACAGTGCAAATATCCATGTTCACTTTGTGATGGGGCACCAATTAGCCCCGGTGTTCGACTAGCTGCTTCAGTTCCTGGAGAAAGCGCTTTAAAAATAGGATTCAGTGAGGCTACCACCTCTGTTTTGCCGCCAATCATCAAACTATATCCACGCTCTAAACCATAAACTCCACCACTTGTGCCGACATCAACGAAGTTAATTCCTAAACGAGCCAGTTTTTCTGCATTTATTAAATCATTCTTGTAATAACTATTTCCCCCATCAATAATCGTGTCGCCGGGAGATAAATATTTAGAGAGTTCCTCAATCGTCGAATCGGTGACTAATACGGGAAGCATGACCCATACCGTCCTTGGAGTAGCTAACTTTGCAACAAGATCTGCAAAATCGCTAGCTACTACTGATCCTTCATTCAACATCACATTGGCTGCATCTGTCGAGATATCGTAGACAACAGAGTTAATACCTTTTTTGGCTAATCGCCGAACGATATTCGCGCCCATTCGGCCGAGTCCAACCATTGCGAAGTTACTAGCACTCATTAGCTCTCCTCTGTAGCAACGGTAGGAAGTAGTTAACTTTATCCCTTTGGTGGCGGGTGAAGGATTTGAACCTTCGAAGGCAGAGCCGGGGGATTTACAGTCCCCTCCCATTGGCCGCTCGGGCAACCCGCCAAGGTCGAACAAGTAGTGCGGCAATTATGGATAGTGCGAAGG
>BJFZ01000050.1 GCA_014190175.1 Actinomycetes bacterium
CATATTTTCTACCTAACACATAGCCAATTTGGTCACCAACAAATGCAGCGAAGAAAACACCAGTTACTAGAATTACAATGTTCATATCATTTCTAGAAGCTGCGACTAGGCCGGCACTAAATAAAAGAGAATCCCCGGGCAACCAAAACCCAATCAAAATTCCAGTCTCAATAAAAATCAAGACCCAGATTAAAAGGTAAAGTGCAAATGGAGCTAAAGGTGAAAATTGATCTTGAAAAGTAGCGGCAAAGTTCACGGGGCAAGTGCCGCCACTGCGGGAAGTGGTGGGCGACAAACTATGCCTACGCCGCCATTCAAACTCCAATCACCAGCAGACCATGGAATTACAAGCGCGTCACCATGACCAACCGCAATGCTGCCAGAGTTCGCGGTTTTCAAAATGCCATCTCCATCAAGCATCAGCAATATTGAAAAACCAGCGTTTGTTTTGCTTCCATCTCCAGGGAGTAAATCGGCACGGAAATAACCATCTGCTTTACTAGTAAATAAAGATTGCGATTGCTTGCTAGTAAACCCAGTGCTCTTAATTAACTCTTTTTGTTCCCCAGCAGAGATTGGGTCAAATCTGAGCGCATCTAAAACGGTATCGAAACCAAGCCCGAGGTGCCCATCTTTGATTCCATCAACTGCAAAACCTTCCCACTCTAAAAGAGCGGATAAATCTGTTGGTTCTTGCAATTCAAGAACAAATATTCCTGCCTCAATTGCATGTGGAGTTCCAGCAGGAACAAGAATCGCATCCCCAGGTTTAACTGGAACCATTGTCAGCGAAGCAAGCAGTGCCGCAGAATCCATTCTTTTAACCATGTCATGGACAACATCTTTTTTCATACTTTGCGCAAAGCCCAAACCTACTTTTGCATCTGCAGGTGCTTCCAAAATAATCCAAGCTTCAGTTTTGCCATGATCTAACGCTAAATGTTTTTTGGCAAATGCTTTATTTGGGTGATAATGAACTGGTAACCGTTGATCTGGATCAAGCAACTTAACTAAAATTTCAGTACTAGTTCCAAATGCACTCACATGTTCTGGCCCAAACCAACTTTCCGGATCAGAATTGATTGCATCGCGCAAAAACTCACCATTTGGCAATGTTGAAAGTCCCATGGTCTTTTCACCAAAACGAGTAGTTGCCGAACCAATCCACTCTTCTGGGCGCATTGGGCCACCTGGGCCGTTGCGAAGTTCGCCGATTCGATAACCACCACGATAAAAATGATCAAATTGGTTAGAAGGAAGGATTATTGGGCTCAAGTTCATATCTTTACTTTACCCGCTAAAGCAAAAAACGCTAATGCGCTGATTTTTTTATTGCCGATCGCATTGCGGATGCAACTGCTGGGGTTACAGCCGGGTCAAAGACGCTTGGAATAATAAAACTTTCATTTAATTGCTCAGGTTTTACGCAATCAGCAATTGCATCAGCGGCTGCTAACAACATTGAATCGTAGATTTTTGAAGCTCCCGTATCTAGCAATCCGCGGAATACGCCCGGGAAGGCAAGTACATTATTAATTTGATTTGGTTGATCGCTACGTCCTGTTGCAACGACTCTGGCGTATTTGCGGGCGATCTCAGGATCAATCTCGGGATCTGGATTGGCTAGCGCAAAAATAATGCTCTCTGCAGCCATTCCTGCTACATCGCTCTCACTCAGAAGGTTAGGCGCACTCAAACCGATGAATACATCAGCACCCACAAGTGTTTCCCCAATGCTACCTTGGAAATTATCTGGATTACTTTCTTTAACAAACCATTCACGCATTGGATCATTTGTTGGTGAACCTTTATGAATTACACCATCTAAGTCAAAACCAATAATTGTTTTCGCACCGCCAAGAAAGAGCAAACGGGAAACTGCAGTTCCTGCAGCACCCACACCACTGATAACAATTTTTACTTTATCAATTGGTTTGTTGACTAATTTAAGAGCATTACGAAGTGCGGCAAAAACTACAATTGCTGTCCCATGTTGGTCATCGTGGAAAACTGGGATATCTAAAAGTTCACGCAATCTTTGCTCAACTTCAAAACATCTTGGTGCCGAAATATCTTCTAAATTGATTCCGCCATAAACAGGAGCGATGATTTGGACGGTACGAACAATCTCATCGACATCTTGAGTATCCAGACAAACTGGCCAAGCATCTACATTTGCAAAACGTTTAAATAATGCTGCTTTGCCTTCCATAACAGGGAGCGCAGCAGCTGGGCCGATATTTCCCAAACCTAAAACTG
Source organism: Actinomycetes bacterium (assembly GCA_014190175.1). The sequence continues at coordinate 2,260 of BJFZ01000050.1, forward strand.
CAGAGCCATCTGTAACAACAGCAACAGTGTTTCGTTTAATTGTTAAGCGTCTCGCATCACTTGGTTCCTCGGCAATTGCCATACAAACACGGGCAACACCTGGTGTGTAGATGCGCGATAAATCATCACGAGTTTTGATTTGAACTTTAGATTGAATCTCAATTTTGCCGCCGAGATGTAATAAAAATGTGCGATCACTAACTTTACGTACAGTCAGGCCAGGAATTTCAGCAACGGTTTTTGCGACTTGATCTGCGTGCTCCGCATCGATAGTGTCGCAAGTGACATCTATAACCACTCGATCATAAGAAGATTCAACAATATCTAAGGCGGTGAGTGCAGCCCCTTGTGAATTAAGGGCAGTTGTTATCGCGGAAACCGGCTTATTCGCGGATGGACCTTCAACGCGAATAGTGATTCCATAGCCCGGACTCGTGGAAGCCATCGAAATCTCCTAGTGTTGGGCTATCAGAGTACGACTTAGTAGGGGGATAGATGAAACCGCCGGCCAGTGATTCCGCTCACTCAGGTATTAAGGGTAGTAAAAGCACAAATAAAGAGGTTTACGACCTTGATCGTGCGCATGTTTTTCACTCATGGTCAGCCCAAGGCGCGATAACTCCGCTGCCGATTGCTGGAGGTTTAGGCTCTTATTTTTGGGATTTTGATGGGAACCGCTTTCTAGATTTTTCGAGTCAATTAGTTTTTACAAATATCGGTCATCAACATCCAAAAGTAATTGCCGGCATTAAGAAGCAGGCAGATTTATTGGCAACTATTGCGCCGCAACATGCAAATGAAACTCGAAGCATTGCTGCACAAAAAATTGTTGCGCACGCAGAAAGTCATTTAAATAAAGTTTTCTTCACAAATGGTGGAGCAGATGCAGTCGAGAACGCAATTCGAATGGCGCGCATTCACACATCACGTCACAAGATTCTTTCGCACTATCGTTCATATCACGGCAACACTGGTGCAGCCATCTCGGCAACCGGAGATCCCCGCCGTTTCCCAAATGAATTTGCATATGGCCACGTTCATTTTTGGGGCCCTTATTTATACCGATCCGCATTTTGGGCAACTAGTGAAGAGCAAGAGTGTGTACGTGCACTCGAGCATCTTGAGCAGACCATAATATTTGAAGGACCAAAGACGATCGCAGCAATTTTAATTGAGTCTGTCGTTGGAACAAATGGAATTTTAGTTCCGCCAAAAGGTTATCTCGAAGGAGTTCGGGCCCTTTGTGATAAATATGGAATTATGTGGATAGCAGATGAAGTCATGGCTGGTTTTGGCAGAACAGGAAAATGGTTTGCATATCAACATTCCACTGCAACACCAGATTTAATTGTTTTTGCTAAAGGTGTTAACTCAGGTTATATCCCACTAGGTGGAGTAATTATCTCTGATGCCATCGCCGCAACTTTTGATCAAAGAGTTTTCCCAGGTGGATTAACTTATTCAGGTCATCCGATTGCATGTGCTGCTGCTGTTGCTGCGATAGATGCAATGGAAGAAGAAGGAATTATCGAACACTCACTTGAAATTGGTGAAAAAGTGATTGGCCCGGCCCTTCACAAATTAGCTGAAAAACATAAAGTAATCGGTGATATTCGCGGAGTTGGAACTTTCTGGGGCATGGACCTGGTAACTGATCGTGCTACCCGTGCTCCCCTTGCACCATATGGTGGAACTAGCCCAGCAATGGGTGAGCTGGTCGCGGCTTGCAAATCTCGTGGCTTATTTCCTTTTGTGCATTTTAATCGCATGCATGTTGTCCCACCTTGCACAATTACAGTTGATGAATTAAATGAAGGTTTTGCGATTTTAGATCAAGCATTTGCTGAGGTCGGAAAGTATTACACCGGAGCTTAAGCGTTGAGTGCTCGCAATAACTTGGTGAGATGCTTATCAAATATTGCACTAACTTCACGACTTCCTGCGGTGCCGAGAGTTTGAATTGGTTTTCCAAAACTTTCGGCTTGTTGAAATGCAATGCGATCTGGAATTGGTGGAGTTAGTACCTGCTTCTTAAAAATTGACCCTAATTCTTTGATTCTAAAATCATGTTCTTCGGCAACACTTTTTACTCGGTTCGGTAAAACACCTAGCAACCTCAATTTTTTATTATGGCTTTTACGGATCTCTTCAATCTCTTCAGCAGCCCGTTCGGCACCTTGCAATCCAAACCAAGTTGGCGTGGCAACAATTATTGCTAAATCACTTGCAGCAAGTGCATCTCTAGTTAAAGTGCCAAGTGATGGTGGGCAGTCAATTAAAACTAAATCGTATCCATCTAACTTTTCTAAAGCACGGGCAAGACGAGGCTTAAATGCCGCAGCACTTTTAAATGCATCATGTTGAATTAACTCAGGCGAAGAAGCGATTACATCAACTTCACCAGGTGCAACTTCCCAAGCGCAAGGTGTCAATGAGTTGTGCAAATTTGCTAGCGTTGGATTTGCTAATAAATCTGCGGCAGTGGCAGTAGGTTCTTCCGCGGCAAGAATCGAAGTTGCATTTCCTTGCGGATCAAGATCGATTACAAGAGTTGCAAGTCCGCGGACAGTTGCGGCACCGGCGAGGCCGAGCGTGACTGATGTCTTGCCGACGCCACCTTTTAAACTCAGGACACTTACAACTGGCACTTTGCTCATGAGCGCAATCCTCTCCTAATTGACCCAGTTGGATCAACCGGAAAGAGTGGAGACAGCGGAAATTGTGGAAATTGTGGAATTAAACCGTCCCGTAAAGCCGATCCCCTGCGTCGCCGAGGCCCGGAACTATGTAGCCAACTTCATTTAGCCGTTCATCTAGGGCACCCATAACTACTGTTACTGGGGCACCATCGAGGGCTTTCTCAAGTGCGGCGATTCCTTCAGGTGCGGCGAGGATGCAAATGATGGTGATATCGGTTGCGCCTTTATCCAACAAAAACCTAGTTGCGGCAATCAGAGTTCCACCTGTGGCAAGCATCGGATCAAGGATGTAGCACTGCCGGCCGGTTAAATCCTCTGGCAAGCGGTTTGCATATGTTGTTGCTTGTAAAGTTTTTTCATCGCGCACCATTCCTAGAAAACCGACTTCAGCAGATGGAATTAATCTGGTCATGCCTTCAAGCATTCCTAGTCCTGCACGCAAAATCGGAACCACAATTGGGAGAGGTTTTGATAAATGAGCACCGACCGTTGTAGCAACTGGAGTTTCGATTGTTACTTTATCTGTGCGGATATCACGGGTTGCTTCATAAGCTAAAAGTGTTACTAACTCTTCAGTTAAATATCTAAAAGTAGGGGAATCAGTTTTTTTATCGCGTAAAAGTGTCAATTTATGAGTAATCAGTGGATGATTGGCTACATGAACTCGCATGTGTTGAGCCTAGCCCTTGAATCGATAGTTACGCCAGAGGCTACGCAGTGAAGTCACCACAAAATGATTTTACTAATGCAATGGAAGCAGCTTTGTCGATTGCGCAAGCGGTATGGGATAAATCAAATGATGTTCCTATTGGAGCAGTGGTTCTTAATGCTGACGGTGAAATTATTGGCAAAGGTGGGAATGAACGCGAATTAAAAGGTGACCCAACTGCACATGCGGAAATTATTGCCTTGCGAAATGCGGCCGAAAAAATTGGAAGTTGGCGTTTGGAAGATTGCACATTAGTTGTCACTCTCGAACCTTGTGCAATGTGCGCAGGCGCGATTTTGCAATCACGAATTCCAAGAGTTGTATTTGGTGCTTGGGACGTAAAAGCCGGTGCTGTGGGTTCACTTTGGGATTTACTACGCGACCGACGTTCACTGCATCAAGTTGAAGTTATTTCAGGCGTGCTAGAACACCGCTCACAAGAGTTGCTTAGAAAGTTTTTTGAAGGAGTGCGGTAAAACTCCGGTATCTTTGGTCTCGGTGGCGTGTCTGAGCGGCCAAAAGAGCACGCCTCGAAAGCGTGTGTGGGGGAAACTCCACCGTGGGTTCAAATCCCACCGCCACCGCCAACCGTTACAAAATTATTTGGTAAGCGGGATTAAGGATTTTTAGTGCTCCATCTTCATCGCCAACCATGCCCTCAGCTTGCAAAGTTGCACCAACATTCAATCCCATCAATTCTCGTCGTCCTAAGAATTGCAACGTAACTCCACCAGTTTCATCCCAAATTTCAACTTCGAGAATTGGTGCTGAATTTTGCGGTGCAACTCGAATTGCAGTGACGCGTCCTACTACCTGGGCACGTTTACGCCAGGTGATACTTCCAATTTTTACCGAATCTTTTGAACTATGACTTATTGGATCAAAAGAGATTGGGGTAGATAAAGGTTTTAGATCCAAAACTTCAATTTTTTCTACCTCAATATTGCCATTAGAAACAATATTCGGGTTACCGTCGATTATTTTTTCAACATCAAAAGGAATAATGGTTGCGATTACTCGTTCTAATTCAGTAATAGCACTGGCAATAGATTCAGCAGTCTGATCGTGCAAGATTCTTCCAAGATACTTTGAATAAGTTCGACGCGGAAGTAAAAGGGTTAATTCAACATCTGGGGCTTCTGTAGCACGAAGAGAGTACTCAATCGCTGCATTTGTTAAACGACGATCAGGACAATCAACGAACTCTAGTGATACGCCTTCAAATGCGTTATATCTATCCCAATTTCGGCGAATCTCATCGGCACGAAGGTCATCAATTACAAAGTGAACCGCAGTTAATTTTCTTGGCTTTAGACTTCTGGCATATCTAATTGCGCCAATAGTTGCTAAATCAACACTGTCAATTAAAACTGCTACATCATGTCGAGTTATGTTTGCGCTATTTCCTTTTTGAGGCGAAATATCTAAAACATTTTGTTCTGCCCGATACCGTGCACTTAAACGCAAAAGTCCAACCACAAGAATGGGACCAACAACTAAAACAACCCAAGCACCTTCGGTAAACTTAACAACTGAAAATATCAAAACTACTAACAGCGAAACAGAGCCAGAGATAAGGTGAATAACGAACCGAATCTTCCACTGCTTCCCTTTATGCGTTAGGGAATGTTTAGCCATGCCTAAACCAGTGAGAGTAAAAGCTGTGAAAACGCCTAGTGCATAAAACGCAACTAAATGTTCCACAGAGGATTTAGTTAAAACCACAAGGAGGGATGCAAAGAAAACCAAAACAAGTATGCCATTTGAAAAATTAAGTCGATGCCCTCGCTTTGCAAGCCAGCGCGGCAAGTATCCATCAGATGCGACAAAATTTACTAAAATCGGAAAGGCAGAAAAAGTTGTGTTGGCTCCGGCAAACAAAATTAACATTGTTGAGGCTTGTACAAGAATAAAAAAGATATTTCCGATTGCACCATCTCCAAGAATTGCTTTAGCAATCTGAGAGATAACTGTTGGAGTTCCATTTTCAAATGGAACTGCATAAATTTTATGAGCAAACCAAGAAACACCCAAAACTAAAGAACCAAGAATGCAACTCATAATGATCAGAGTTCTTCGAGCATTAATGTTTTCTTTCGGCTTAAATAACATAACTCCGTCAGAAATAGCTTCTAATCCAGTCAATGAAGAACCGCCATTAGCAAAGGCGCGCAGTAAGGTGAAAATTGCAGCCACAGTCAACAAGCCTTGTTCATTTCCGAAAGGAACAGCACCCTCAACATTTGTATCCAAAACTGGCAATGTGCCCATAATGTCGCGATAGATGCCTACTGCAAAAACAATTGCCATCGAGCCAACAAACAAATATGTTGGCAGTGCAAAAATTTTGCCAGCTTCTTTCACGCCGCGGAGATTTCCATATGTAAGCAGAAGAATGACCGCTAATGTCATTTGTATTTTCCAGGGATTTAATTCTGGAAATGTAGAAATAATTGCCGCGACTCCTGCTGCTGATTGGATTGCAAGGGTTACGATGTAATCAAGAATTAGCGCAACAGCTGCAATCTGTGCCGCCACTGGACCAAAATTTCCGCGTGAAACAAAGTATGCCCCACCGGTCTTTGAATAAATAGAAATTACATTGTGGTAAGAAAGAGTAACAATTAACAAAATTATCAAAACAACAGCAGTCATTGGCATGAGTAATGTAAATGCAGCAAGACCAAATGCAGGTAGAAGCGCAATTAAAATCTGTTCACTTCCATAAGCAGATGAAGAAATGCAGTCAGAGGAAAGAATCCCCAACGCATAACGTTTTGATAAACGTTGGTGGCCTAACGAGTGCCGGTTTAGTGGAGCGCCAAGAAGTTTTCGCTTTATGGTGTACAAGAGCGGATCTTTTGGGTGAACATGTTCGGCTAGGACTGATGGCTTTGGAGCATCATCTCGCCAAGAGGTTGCCATATTTAAAAACCCGCCTCCGGTTCGATCTACCCGTAGATATCGGGCGGGGCTTTAAAACCCCTGGTAATAAATGGTACCGATCTGCGGAGGATAAGAGATTTGAACTCTTGAAGGGTTTCCCCTTACACGCTTTCCAAGCGTGCGCACTCGGCCGCTATGCGAATCCTCCTGGCACAACCTTCACTTGGCCCCCCTTCGGGAAGCCATGGGTAACGATACTTAAGAAAAGAGCACTTTCGATCCTTCCGTATGCTTAGCCCCAGATCTCCCGCATGGCGTTATCGTGCTGAACTCCCCCAGGGCTGGAAGGCAGC
>BJFZ01000051.1 GCA_014190175.1 Actinomycetes bacterium
CGTGTTGCCAATGAGGCAAGTACATCCAGCGCACCTGGAGTTGTGAGTGTAATTTCTATTGAAGTTAACCCAGCGCCAACAATTGCATCGGCGGCTTCCTGACAACTTACTTGATCAGCAGTTCGAACAATCGCAACTGCACCACTTTTCAATAATGTATCGACAACACTCATTGGGCTCCTCCAGTTAGTTGGGCAATTATCGCTGGATCAGTTCTACCTTTAACCCCAGTTGGCAATCCAGCCCAATCACCAAATTGGCTTGCTACACGGGCCCCTGAAACGCTGCCCTGTTTAATCGCATCTATTGCACTCAAACCACTTAGCAACCCTGCGATTACCCCACCTGTAAATGCATCTCCTGATCCAACTGGATCAACAGCTTTAACTTTAGGTGGCGTCACCTCCCCGAACTCACCATCAATAAGGTAACGAATTTTCTGGTCACCTTTTGTCATGATCGCAATTTTGCAACCACGATCTGCAACTAATTCCAAGGCGCGTTTTGGATCATTTTCACCGAAGATTGCAAGGTACTCATCTTCTCCACCAATCAGCAGATCTATATCACGAGCCAAAGGTTCAAGAACTACTCTTGCTTGAGCTTCGCTCCACAATTTTCTTCTAATATTTAAATCTAAACTGCAAGCGACCTTTGCTTCTCTTGCTTTTGTTAATGCAAATTCAACAGCGCTTGCGGCTGAGGTTGATATTGCACATGTAATTCCCGTGGTATGAACCCATTTCGATGAGTGCAGCATTCCTAAATTAATGTCATCTGGTGAAATTGTTGTTGCTGCGGCACCTTTTCTTAAATATGTTGCTTCGACAGGACGGGTAGTTCCAGGATTCCTGATCATGGTCCCACTAAATTCTGGCACTCGCTTAACTTCAGAGACATCTACGCCTTCAGCGATAAAATCATCAAGGATTGCGGTACCTAATTCATCTTGTCCGAGGTGGGTATAAAAATGTGCGTGCAGACCAAGTCTTGAAACAGCTACTGCAACATTCCCTTCGGCGCCTGCAGTGCTTCTGCGATACAACTTCGCATCAATAACTGAATCGGTATCTTCGGAAAGAAACAATGCCATTGCTTCCCCGAAGGTATATAGATCAGGCATTACGCTCCAAAGAGGGTGGTCTTTTGACCGCGCACCCCGGGAGTTGCGATAAATGTCATTCCTGATTCCTTTGGTTCGCCTACTTCACTTTCTTCGCGAGCACTAGTGATAATTAATTGATCTAAATTTTCACCAGCAAATACACAAGAAGTAATTCTTGGGGTTGGGCAACTTACTTCATCAAGTTGCTTGCCGTTTTCCCCATCAAAGCAACGTACTGCCGAGCCGGTCCAAAAAGCGACCCAAAGGTTTCCATTTGCATCAACTGACATTCCATCTGGCATTCCCATACTCTCTGGGAAATTTATAAATGGACGACGGTTTATCACATCTCTTTCCACTACATCTAATCTGTCAACTCTCTGCAAAGTTGTATCAATGTAAAACATACTTTTTCCATCAGGAGTCCAATCAAGACCATTACTGATTGTTACGTCTCCAAAAATCCGGCGCATATGTTTTCCATCTCCGCGCATCTGATAAAGAGCGGCGGCATTTTTTTCAAATTTATATCCCATAGTCCCTAAAAATAAATCTCCAGCAGGAGAGATCTTTCCGTCATTCCAGCGGACTATCTGGGTTGCGCTAAAACCATCAGCATCTACTCGAGTTGGCAATTTATGCAAAGTTCCATCGGCATCACGAAGATGTGGACCGCTTGCCGTGCCAATTACATCTCCGCCATTTTTGCGTGGAATAGCAAAACCAACATGCTCCGCTGTCTGATATTCGGAAATTTCTCCAGTAATTAAATGTCGGGTGCGAACCAGCTTGCCCATAATGTCGACCCATTGAATCTGCTGATTTTTAGCGCCGGTGGCGGTTGGGCCCTCACCGAGAATATTGCGTCGCTGATCAAAGACAGTTGCCTGCATTTTGCCCCCATTTATGGTTATCTTTGAGCGGTACTCTACGGCGAGTACCCCACATTTGAGTACCCCCAAATAACCGCAGAAAGGCGGGCAAGCCCGAATGTCACCAGCCCCAAACCACGACAACCAAAAATTGGTTGACCGGCTTACTGCTCTGGTTGGCGCTGAAATAGTGCATGGTGATGCCGTTGCTCTAGAGAGTTATAGTCGTGATGCGACTCCACTTTTTCGTGGATTGCCGGAAGTTGTTGTTACACCAAGGTCTACCCAAGAAGTTGTGGAGATCGTGAAATTTGCGGCAAGTACTAAAACTCCGATCATTGCTCGAGGAGCTGGAAGTAATTTATGTGCGGCGACTGTTCCATTAAATGGTGGAATTGTTTTAAGCATGAACAAGATGAATAAAATTCTTGAAGTAAATCGTGCTCAAATGTTAGCAGTTGTGCAGCCCGGAGTCACAAATCAAACACTTGATGAAACTGTAGCAAAAGAAGGTTTGATGTTTGTGCCTGACCCCGGTTCAAAAAATGTTTCAACAATCGGTGGCAATGTTGCAACAAGTGCAGGCGGTTTGCGCGGATTGAAATATGGAACAACTAAAAATTACATTTTGGGGTTAGAAGTTGTGACTGGAACTGGCGAAATTGTTCGAACAGGTTCGCGAATGGTTAAAGATGTTGCCGGCTATGACTTAACTAGATTGTTTGTCGGTAGCGAAGGCACACTTGGAATTTTTACTGAGATAACTACTATTTTGAATCCCCGTCCACGTGCTGCTAAATATGGCGTGGCTTACTTCACCGATTTAGCTGCCGCATCAAATGCCGTTGATCAAGTCGTGCGTGCCGGAATCTTGCCAGCCACCATGGAGTTTCTCGACAACCCATGCATCTTGGCTGTAGAAGAGTTTGCTCATCTTGGCTTGGATACTCAAGCTGGCGCACTCTTATTATTTGGTGATGACGGTGAACCTGATTTTATCGATGCCGCTGTTGACAAGATGGCCCAGATTGCGGCTGAAGTAAGTGGATCGCGTGGCGTAACCCTCGCTGCCGATACTGCTGCTGCTGATGCGCTTCTGTATGCGCGTAGATGCTCTCTTCCGGCACTTGCCAGACTTGGAACATTATCGATTTTAGAAGATATCTCAGTACCTCGCCCGATCATGAGTGATGCAGTTAAAGGAATAAATGAAATCGGCAAAAAGAATCAAGTTTTAATTGGCACATTTGGACATGCTGGTGATGGAAATCTGCACCCAACAATTGTGGTTGATAAAAATGATGAAAGAGCAGTACACGGTGCCGAAACGGCGCTCAAGGAAATATTTGAAATGGCACTTGCACTTGGTGGAACTATCACCGGTGAACATGGCGTTGGTAGCGCGAAGTTGCCTTATCTAACAGCACGCTTAGGTGAGGGCCAAATGCAATTACAACGCGGCATTAAATCGGTTTTTGATCCGGCTGGAATTTTGAATCCAGGCAGGCTGGGTTCATGACCGAGAAATTTACCCAAAGTAAATTAGATCGCTGCATCTCATGCGGATATTGCTTGCCTGCTTGTCCCACATATCAATTAACTGGAGATGAGCAATCATCCCCTCGTGGTCGAATCACATTGATGCGCGCACTTCAAGATGGAAAAATGCCATTCACCGATGCGCTTGAAGAGTCATCCTTCTGTCTTGGATGTCGAGCCTGCGAACCAGTTTGTCCGGCTGGAGTTGAGTACGGAGTACTACTTGAAGAGTGGCGAGAAATAAGTTGGCAAGGTAAAAATCGTCCGCTGATTGTGCGCGGATTATTTGAAGCAGTGAAATCTACTTGGAGAGTTCGAGCCATGGGAGTTCTATCCCCCACCGCACGTGAGCGAGAATCAGATCCAAATCTAAATTTAATGATGGGCTGCTTTGAAAGAGTTTTATTTCCTAAAGTTAGTAGAACTGTTGCTCGGATCGCCCCTGAGGTATCTATAACGAAAAATCAAGGATGTTGTGGAGCGCTACATGCTCACAATGGAGAGTTAGAACGTGGCAAAGAGATGGCCAAAGATCTAGGTGAAAAATTACCTGGAACAATTCTCACTACCGCTGGAGGATGTGCCGCTCATCTGGCTGCAGTCTTAGGAAATGAGCGAGTAAATGAATTTTCCCAATGGTGGAGCGCTCAAGAAAAACTCTTAAAACCGATTGAAAAAAATGGCAAAAAAATTCGTATTGGATTTCAAGATTCATGTCATTTGCGCAATGGCTTGGGCATATTTAAGCAACCGCGCGAAATTCTTAAATCGTTAGGTGATTATGTAGAAATCCCAGATGCCAGTGGATGTTGCGGTGCGGCTGGAAGTTACTCACTTCTGCAAAGAAAAAACAGTCGCAAAGTTATTGCTAAAAAAATTGAGGATATTCGAGATCTCAACTTAGATTATGTAATCACAGTTAACCCAGGTTGCACCCGGCAGTTAGCTACTTCTTTGCGCCGCTCTCGAGTGAAAACTCGGGTGCTGCACATTGCCCAATTAATCGAAATGGCAGTTAGTTGAGTTCATCGGATGCTGAGTTTGCAACTCAAACTCTGCTATCGCTGGTGCCTGAAGCCAAAGAGATAACCGCTGTAACTCTTTCAGGTGGAGTGTCATGTGACACCATAAAAGTAAATTGGCATAGCGGATCTGGCGTGATTAAACGTGCACTTGCCCAATTACGCGTGCCTGGAACCTGGGAAGCAGATGTTGATCGAATTCTTGCTGAAGGCGATGCGATAACTATGTACCACCAACTCACACCTGAGTTTGTACCAAAATTACTAGGTCGTAATGATGACAAGTTAGCAATTATGCTCGAACTTGCACCAGAGGATATGAGTGAGTGGCGTCAACAGATGCTTGAAGGAATTGTGGATCCGAAGATTGGAAGCGAATTAGGTAAAGTGCTTGGAATCTGGCACAACAAAACCACCGGAGTACAACTCCCTCCACGTATCGAAAATGGCAAAAAAAGACTTTACGATTTAAGAGCTGGAGCTTTTTACGGCGGAATGGCAAAAATTTGGCCGGAGTATGAACCTTTAATCTCGACATGCGCAAAAGAGTTAATGGAGAGCATGGAGTGCGCAGTACATGGTGATTTCTCGCCCAAAAATATATTGGCTGGACCAAGTGGGACTTGGGTTTTAGATTTTGAAGTTACGCATCAAGGTGCCCCTGTATTTGATCTAGCTTTTATGTGTGCTCATCTGATTATTAAATCTATCCATCTTGAAGAACAAAAAGATTCGCTCATAGCAACGATCGCAAACTTCCTAGCGGCATATAAAGAGCAGCGAGGAGAAGTACCAGCGAACCTGGGTCACCATGTAGGCATCATTATTGCGGTGCGAGTTATTGGAATTTCGCAAGTAAAGTATTTAAACGAACCTGCAAAATTAAAAGTAATTGAAAAAGCTAGATCATTACTTAATGGAGCAGATTTAATTTAAAATTAACCCTTTAACGAACCACTTAGCAGTCCACGTAAGAAGTATCGTCCTAAGAACATATAAACCAACAATGTAGGAATTGAGGCCATTAATGAAGCGGTCATATTCTTTCCATAGTAAACCTGATTTGAACTTCCAGTCAGCCAGTTGAGTGCAGTCGTGGCAACTGCAAGTTTTGGTGATCCACCCGTTAAGAAGATTGCAAAAAGGAAATCATTCCAAGCTGAAGTGAACTGCCAGATTAAGACCACCACGAATGCCGGAATAGATAATGGCAAAATTATTGCCTGGTAAATCCGCACCATTGATGCACCATCGACGCGTCCTGCTTCAATGATTTCATCGGGAATTGAGGCGTAGTAATTTCGGAAAATCAGCGTACAGATTGGAATTCCATAAACCACGTGGGCTAGTACGAGGACGTAAATCGACCCGGTCAACCCAACTAATTTATTAAATTGAGTCAGTGGGATCATAATTGCTTGATACGGAATAAACATTCCAAAAAGAAAGAGCATAAATACTGCATTAGAACCAGCAAAGCGCCACTTTGAAAGCACATAACCGTTGATAGATCCAATTAGCGCTGAGATTATTGATGATTGGGTAACAAATAAAAGTGTTCTTCCCATCGGAACGGCAAGCCAATCCCAAGCAGCCGACCAGGTTTCGAAATTTAAAGTTTTAGGCAGCTCGAAAGCTGTATTTAGGTAAACACCGCTAATTCCTTTAAAAGAGTTAACTACCAAAACATAGATCGGCAAAATGACCATCGCCAAAATAATGGTTAATGATATGTAGCGGAAAATTAACCAAAATTGCGCAACCCCAGAAAGCTGCCTGCGATTCTTCTTAGGCGCTGTTGAATGCGTGATGCGGTCTACGATATCTGCACTCATTTAGTTCTCCCGCTCTGTCTTGTTCACATGGCGCAGATAAGGAATAACTACTATCGCAACCAAAAATAAAATAATCATTGCTATAGATGCACCTTTAGCAAAGTTTGTAATATCAAATGTAACTTGCCACATATACACGGCCAACACGTCAGTGACGTAACTCTTTCCAGAGATACCAATAATTAGATCAAATACCTTCATGGAAATATGGCCTAAAATAATTAATACAGTCAAAAATGTTGGACTTAATTGTGGGAAAAGCACATGCCGATAAATCTTAAATTCGCTGGCACCATCGACTCGGGCTGCTTCACGTAGATCATCTGGAATTCCACGGAATCCAGCGAGAAATAGGGCCATAACATAACCACTCATCTGCCAAATCGCGGGAACTGCCATCGCAAACATCGCCCCACGGGGAGATAAGTACCAATCATTTTGTAAAAAGCCAAGACCAATTTTTTGTAGAACGAGATTTAATCCGCCAGCATCACCATCGCGACTTGAATTTAACAGCCAACGCCAAACCGTGCCCATTGCAATAAAAGAAATCGCCATCGGGTAAAGGTAAAAAGATCTGAATATACCTTCGCCGGCCACACCTTTTTCGAGTAGCAAAGCCATAATAAATCCTGAAACTAAAGTTCCCACTAAAAATACGCCAGTAAATTTTAAAAGGTTTCCAAGTGCGTGTAGAAAACGCTCATCGGCAAAAAGTTCAGTGTAATTTTTAAATCCCACATGCTTAATATCTTTTACCGAAGCCGAATTTCGGTTAGTCAAAGAGACATTGAAAGTGTAAGCAATCATTCCGTAGACGAAAATCGCAATCGCGAGTATGGAAGGCAAAACGAAGAAGAATCCACCGATTCGTGCGGATACTTGCTTGCCTTGAACCGTAGCCATTTAAAAAAACCTTTCACAAACTTATTAATCTAATTGTTTAATAATCTAATGATCTGACTCTACTTGTAAATAAAAACTCTTACCAATTAATGATTCTGGTGGGCGGTGTTTCCACCACCCACCAGAAATCACTTACAAATTTGCAACTAACTAAAGTTGTTAGTTAGTCGTAAATTATTTTACTTCTTAGGCTTTCCCTGCCATGTAAGCAGCATCAAGGTCTTTTGCCAAACCGGCATTGTCCTTGAATCCACCTGAGAAGTACTTACCAACTGCTGTGTTGTATGCGGCCATCAAAGCGTTGTTGCCATTTACTCCGTGGACTGTTGAACCAACCAAACGATCGGTCTTCCACATTTCCATAGCTGCTTTTAGATAGTCATCATAAACTGATGGATCAGAGTCGGTACGTGCAGAGATTGAACCCTTCTTAGGGTTAAATGCATCTTGACCTTCTTTAGATCCACAGACTTTTAGCCAAGCTAAACCGGCGTTGCGGTGCTTTGCGCCAATTGGAAGTGTGAATGAATCAGATAGCCATTGGTAGACGCCAACTGTTCCTGGAGCAGGTGCCCAGGTGTAATCGGTGCCTAGTACCAGACCTTCTGATTGCCACTGAGCTGAAGCCCAGTCACCCATGATGAAGAATCCAGCTTTTCCACTGGTAACTAACTTGCCAGCATCTGGCCAGTCAAGGTTTCCGGCACCCTTATTTCCATAAGAAAGTGCTTTCTGGAAGTTCTTCAATGCAGCAGCAACTTCTGGACCAGTCCATGAAGTTGTTCCCTTGAATAGACCTTCAAAAGCATCTGCACCTAGAGATGCAAGCAAGATGTAATCTAACAAGTGAGCAATTGCCCAGTCGCCGTTACCTGCTAGTGCAAGTCCGGTGATACCAGCTTTCTTAAACTTCTCAAGATCTGCAAAAAACTCATCTAGAGTTGCAGGAGCGGCAGTAATTCCGGCCTTGGTTGCAGCTGCAGGATTCCACCACAGTACGTTTGCACGGTGAATGTTTACTGGAACTGAGTAGATCTTTCCGTCAACGGTAAGAGTCTTGATTAAGTCTGCTGGGAAAATTGTGTCCCATCCTTCAGATTTGTATAGATCAGTTAGATCTTCAAGTTTTCCAGATTTAACATATCCATCGAGTTCCATACCAGCATGTGCTTGGAATGAATCTGGTGGATCGTTTGCTT
>BJFZ01000052.1 GCA_014190175.1 Actinomycetes bacterium
GAAGTTGAAGATCTGGTTTCTGGAGGATGAACCCTTTTAAAATAATTTTTCGAATAATTTCATTAATAGTAATTATTGTCGTTGCTATTCCGACTTTGGTAGTTGGCAGAGTTTGGTGGAGTGGAACGCATCCAATTGAAAGCAAATCAGATGTAGCGATAGTTTTGGGCGCCGCTCAATTTAATGGTCGACCTGGCCCGGTACTTGAAGCGAGATTGAAGCAAGCGCGAAATCTTTATAAAGCAAATTTAGTAGATCAAATCATCACCGTAGGTGCTGGAGCACCAGGTGATCGAACTACCGAAGGTGCAGCTGGAAGATATTGGCTAGTCAACACTGGCGTTAAAAACTCTGCTGCTATTTCAGTACCAAAAGGGCGAGACACTCTTGCGAGCACTAAGGCATATGCAAAAGTTGTGACTGGTAAAAAAGTTTTAGTGGTTACTGATCCGTGGCACTGTCTTCGCGCGACAACTATGGCGAGAGATTTAGGAATTTCTGCCACCTGCTCCCCAGTAAAAAGTGGCCCAAATTCTGTGGGTGCAGCTACCTCAAAATATTTATTGCGCGAAAGTGTCGCCTATCTTGCCTATATAACTTTAGGAAGAGCGGGCATAAATTTAAGCGATCACTAAAAGCTATTAACCCCTATTTAAAGTATTTAAAGTGCTTTTTGGGCTCAAGTCGGCACCTTCTACTAAGGTGAGGGTTGTGGGGTACTCAGAGTTTGATCGCGAACGGTATGTCAACGAGCCAGCAAAACGACCCGGACGTACTGAATTTGCGCGTGATCGTGCCCGGGTACTGCACTCGGCGGCTTTGCGCCGACTAGCGGCAAAAACTCAAGTTGCAGTTCCATGGGCAAGTGATTTTCCGCGGACTCGTTTGTCACACTCACTTGAGTGCGCGCAGGTAGGTCGCGAAATTGGCGCTGCTCTTGGTGCAGATCCGGATTTAGTTGAGACTGCATGTTTAGCTCATGATTTAGGGCATCCACCATTTGGTCACAATGGCGAAAATGCACTTAATGAACTTGCCGCTTCCAGCGGAGGTTTTGAGGGTAATGCACAAAGTTTTAGAATTTTGGTACGCCTTGAACCAAAAACAATTTCCGATCAAGGTTTATCAGCAGGGTTGAATTTAACTCGGGCAACTTTGGATGCATCAATTAAATATCCATGGGCTGTTGGAGAAAATAAGAAACTGCCAACTAAATTTGGTGTTTATCAAGATGATCTTGCGCATTTCAATTGGGCAAAATCTGCCAGTAATTCAACTAATTCATCTCAGCGGAAGTTTTCAAAACCACTAGAGGCTCAGATTATGGATTGGTCTGATGATGTGGCCTACTCAGTTCATGATTTTGAGGATGCGCTTCAAGCTGGATTGATATCAGTTTTTTCATTTAGAGCAGATATCGAAAAACTCTGGAGTTTAAGCGCAGATGAAAATTTACCAAATTTAAGTCAGGAAGAGTTTGAAAAAGGGCTAGATCGTCTGCAAGCACTTTCTTGTTGGCCTAATAACTTTGACGGTTCACATAGTGCAATGGCCAGGCTCAAAGATTTAACTAGTCAATTAATCGGTCGCTTTGCCCACGGTGCAGAGTTGGAAACACGTGCCAAATATGGAGATGCACCATTAAACCGTTATGAAGCTGATTTAGTTGTGCCGCAAAATGAAAGAATTGAAGTGGCGGTGCTTAAAGCGATTTCGGCTCATTACATTTTTGCAGCGCAAAGTTCACTGGTTCGGTATGAGCGCGAGCGCATCTTAATTCAGCGACTTTTTTCGGCTTTGAGTGACAACGGAGCTAAATACCTGGACCGTAATTTTCAACTCAGTTGGCAAGAAGCCGCCTCAGATCATGAAAAGGTCCGGGTGATCGTTGATCAAATCGCCTCACTTACCGATCCCGCTGTAGATCTGCTACTTGCCAAGATAGATGGGAATTAGGATCTGCTTATGGCCGGCCGAATAATTGATGCTGATGTGGCTCACATCCGCGACACCAGTCGAATTGATGATGTTGTGGCCGATTATGTGCAGTTAAAAAGTGCCGGTGGCGGTCAGAAAAAAGGTTTATGTCCTTTCCATGATGAAAAGAGTCCATCTTTTCATGTGACTCCAAGCAAAGGTTATTACCACTGCTTTGGATGCCAAACGGGTGGAGATGTAATTTCTTTTGTGATGAAAATTGAACATCTTTCTTTCACCGAAGCTGTTGAACGTCTTGCAGATCGAATGAATTACCAACTCAATTATGAAAGCTCATCTGATTCTTCGCCACGAATAAGTGGAAGTGAACGCAAACGGGTATTAGAAGCTAATAAATTAGCCGCAGCTTTTTACAAAGAACAGTTAAATGGTCCAGGACCGGCTCAAGTTGGTCGGGAATTTTTAAAGCAACGTGGATTTGATCGCGCGGCCGCAGAAAGTTTTGGAGTCGGTTATGCCCCCGATGAGTGGGATGCGCTTTCAAAGCATTTGAAAGCAAAAGGCTTTACCGATGCCGAATTAGAGATGGCTGGTTTAACGAAAGAGGGTCAACGTGGATTTATTGATCGTTTTCGCAACCGGCTAATTTGGCCAATTCATGAAATATCAGGTGATGTGGTCGGTTTTGGCGCTCGTAAGTTATCTGAAGAAGATACTGGTCCAAAATATTTGAATACTTCTGAAACTATTGTGTATAAAAAAAGCGCACTTTTGTACGGTCTTGATATTGCTAAGAAAGAGATTGCTAAAACCAGGCAAGTTGTAGTTGTAGAGGGTTACACCGATGTGATGGCGGCACATTTAGCGGGAGTGACGACTGCTGTTGCTACCTGCGGAACTGCTTTTGGTGATGAACATATCCGAATATTGCGCAGACTTTTAATGGATGATGATTCTTTTCGCGGTGAAGTTATTTTTACATTTGACGGAGATGCAGCAGGCCAAAAAGCAGCAATGCGAGCATTTGGTGATGATCAAAAATTTGTAACGCAAACATTTGTCGCAGTTGAGCCAAATGGGTTAGATCCATGTGATCTTCGAATTAAAAGTGGAGATGCTGCGGTCCGCGATTTAGTTGCTAAGCGAGTACCGCTTTTTGAATTTGCCATTAAAACCCATTTAAAAAATTATGATTTAGCGACAGCGGAAGGAAGAGTGGCGGGATTACGCGAGAGCGCTCCGCTAGTTGCAAAAATTCGCGATCGCTCGCTGCGTCCGGAATACACCAGAGCACTTGCAGGTTGGCTAGGGATGGATATTGAATCGGTTCGCGATGCTGTCGGTCGAAATTCAGGAGGGCGCGAAAGTGCACGTGCACCAAGACCGGATCAAGCTAGCCCCACAATTACTTTAGAACGAGAAGCGTTAAAAATTATTTTGCAACAGCCAGCAGTAAGTACACTTTGGAGCGAGATTGAAGCTCGTGATTTTAGTGATCCACTTTATGAAGCGATCCGCACTCTAATCGGTGGAGGATTGCAAAATCCGGCACAGTTAATTGAAAATCAAGATGAGGTAATCCAAGGATTATTACGTGAGTTGCTAGTTGAACCAATTCAAACAGGTGAGATCAATCAAAGATATGCCGAAAGTGTTTTTGCTCGGTTGCGCGAAGTATCCCTCACTCGCCAGGTAGCTGAGATTAAATCTAAATTGCAACGGATCGATCCTGAGGACGCACAATACATGGGCATTTTTGGCGAATTAGTGGCTCTCGAGGCTAAGCGGCGTGCATTGCACGATCTCGGTCTAGGGGAATTAGCCATTTAGTCAGTTATTAGTCAGTTAGAGGTGGCCTAAAAATCTAGATTTAACTCAGGTTGCCACCTGCGATAAGGTTTGCCAATATTCCCTGATAGCTCAATTGGCAGAGCAGCCGGCTGTTAACCGGCAGGTTCTTGGTTCGAGTCCAAGTCAGGGAGCCCACAAAAAGCTCTCAGAAAGGGCACCGCCTTTACTGAAACTTATGCAGTTAGGTAGGAAGATGAAATTAACTGGGGCGATCTTTAAGTCAACAACAGCTAAATTTAAAGGCGCGAAAACTGGCAGCAAAATCGTGGTCGCATTTATGGCTGGCGTTGCCGTAGCCGGTGGCGGCGCATATGCAGTTACTTCTGCCACGCCCACTGTCTCAGCATGTGTTGATACCAAAACCAAAGTTATGTACTTCTCAAAAACTGCTAAATGTCCGGTCGGTCGTTCACTAGTTAGTTGGAGCGTTACCGGACCACAAGGCGCAGCAGGGGCTGATGGAGTTGATGGAGTCACTAAGGATAATTCAGGGAATTTATCAATAAGAGATATTGCAGCAAAAGTACTTCCCTCAGTTGTTTCGATTTCAGTAACTGCAACTGGTGGTTCCGGAACTGGCTCTGGCTCAGTCATCCAGAGTGATGCAACAAAGAGTTACATCATCACCAATAACCACGTTATTTCCAATGCGGTTTCTAGCGGCACTGTAAAAGTTGAATTACAAAGTGGTGAAAAAGTTACCGCAACTATTCGTGGTCGAGACATTGCATATGATTTAGCTGTTCTTCAAATCTCAAAAGGAAATCTTGCAGTGATGGAGATTGGCAACTCAAGTAAAGTTGTAATTGGGGATCTATCAATTGCAGTTGGGTCACCGCTGGGATTATCTGGAACAGTAACTAGTGGAATTATTTCAGCATTAAACCGACCTGTCACTACTGGGAATACAACTTCCACCGAGTCATATATAGATGCGATTCAAACTGACGCTGCTGTAAATCCGGGAAACTCAGGTGGCCCACTTGTAAATGGTCAAGGTCAAATGGTGGGTGTTAACTCCGCTATTGCTTCTCTTGCAGTTTCAGCAACCAGTCAGGCTGGAAGTATTGGGCTTGGGTTTTCAATTCCAGTAAATCAAGCGATGCGAGTTGCCCGCGAAATCATTGAAACGGGAAAATCAACAAGACCATTGATGGGTGTAAATATCGATCCAACCTTCACTGGGATTGGTGGAAAGATAATTGGTTTAACTGCAGGTGGAGCTGCTGATAAAGCTGGAATTCCAGCAAACAGCGTAATCAGAGCAATCGATGGCTTTGTAATCAATAGTGACGTTGAAGCAATTGTCAGAATTCGCTCTTATGCTCCAAATGCCACAGTGAGCGTCCTGGTTGATTTGCCAAGTGGTGGCCAACAAACTTTTTCTGTGAAACTTGGTAGCGCTCTTTCAAATCCTTAATCTCTAATTCACATGGCAGAAATATGAAGGGATATAATTAAGTCATGGCTCAATTTCAGCTGCAAATAAAACTTCCTGATCGCCCCGGCTCGCTCGGCACTGTTGCCTCAGCGATTGGTTTTGCCGGAGGAGATATCCGCAATCTCTCAGTGATGAAAAATGAGAATGGCGAGGGTGTTGATGATTTAGTTGTCGCTATTCCTGGCTCTGATCCAACAGATTTGTTAAATGTTTTAAATGCTATTGGGGGAGTGGAAGTAATTTCGATCGAGAAAGTTTAAATATTTAAATTTTTGACATGTGCAAGGGCTGTTTTGCCGATGTATGGCGCTGTTGCAAAATGCGAAAGTTCTAATAATCGATTCCATTTAGCACTTCGTTCAGATCTATGGGTAGAGCCAACTTTTATCTGACCGGCGTTGCTACCAACCGCTAAATCAACCAGCCAACTTTCCTCGGTATCACCTGAACGCGCTGAAACAACTGTTCCCCAATTCACACCTTTGGCTGTCGACAATGCAGTGAGTGCTGAATGCAGAGTGCCGGCTTGATTTGGTTTAATCAAAATAGTATTTGCTTCTTTGTTTGCAATTCCATTTTGCAATCGATCATTTTGGGTTGCATATCGATCATCACCAATTATTTGAATCCGATCGCAAAGCGCACTTTGTTGTTGCCAACCATCAGAATCATCCTCTGCTGCGCCATCTTCAACCGAAATAATCGGATAGATATCTAGCCACTTGCTCCATCTGGTCACAAATTGCTCTGATGATAAATTCTTTACATTTCCAGTTTCATGAATTTGATAATGGTCACTTTGGAATGATTGTGTTGCTGCGATATCAAGAGCTATTGCTACTTTTCCTGAAAGTCCAGCTTTGGAAATTGCATCAGTGACAAATTGCAGCGCTTGCTCGTCAGATTGCAAACGAGCGGTTACTCCGCCTTCATCGGCAACTAATGATTGGTCATGACCACTTCTGCTCAGTAGGGATTTCGTACTTTCCCGGACTTTCCAAACCAACTCGATAGCTTCCTCTATTGAAGTTGCACCTGTCGGAACTGCCAAAATATCTTGCAGATCTATAGCTCCGCCGGCATGAGCACCGCCAGAGAAAATGTTTACCATTGGGAGCGGGAGAGTTGGAGTGCTATTTAGACGATCAGCAATAACTTTAAATGGTTCGACGTTATTCTCTTTTGCAGTTGCTAACCAAGCGCCAATTGTTATGGCAACTGGAATATGACCACCATATTTAGAAAAGGTACGGGATGAATCGTAATTACGAAGAATTTTATCTAACTCTGCGAAATCATTTCCATCAATTCCAATTAAATGCGGCAGTACTTCCTTAGTAAAAATTGCGATGGTCTCACTTACGCTATTAC
The DNA here is from genome assembly GCA_014190175.1 of Actinomycetes bacterium. The sequence continues at coordinate 6,602 of BJFZ01000052.1, forward strand.
CGTCATAGGAAGCTTTGTTGTCACGCAAAAACAAAGCCTCATGAGCACCAGTACTAGCCCCAGAGGGAGCAATAGCATTAGCTGATTTATCTCCTATGGAAACGCGAGCCGCAACAGTTGGCATTCCGCGTGAATCAAGGACTTGCCAGAGATCTATCTTGCTTATTGCGCTCATAAATACTTATTGCAACTGATTACAAAACGCCAAATTTTGCAAATGCAGCACTTGGTGCCATTCCTTCACGGACTGCCTTGCGGAAATCGCTTTCTCCAGAGTTTTTCTCTTCGACTTTTGCAACGACTATATCGATCATATGTTGTGGAATGACTGCAACTCCATCAACATCGCCAACAATCAAATCGCCAGGATTGATAGTTACACCATCAATTACCGCTTGCACATTGTGTTCTACAACTTCATAACGACTATTGATATCCGTTGGATCTGTTTCTACTCCGAAAACTTTAAATCCCATCGCACGCATTCTGGTTACATCGCGTACAGGTCCATCGGTTAGAGCACCAGCAACACCTTTGAAAGCACATGCAGTTGAAAGTAATTCGCCCCAAAGCGCAGCACGTTTCATTCGACCTGATGGGGTTACGTAAACTTGATCTTTTTGAATCGCATCAAGTGCGGCAAGCAAACCTACATATGGAACTTCTGGGTAGGTATCAACAACTTCGAGCCTGACTGGAAATGCGTAACCCATCATTACGCCATCGCCTGAGATCATGCTGACATCTGATTTCAATACTTGGTTTCGGTAACCCAGATGATCTAAAACATCGGAGGTTAGCGCCGCACCAAAGATTGTGCGAAGTCGGGTCAGGTCATGGGATTGGTTAGCCGAGTTGTTTGCTGAGGTCATGGGCACAGCCTAAAGGGGATCGCGAAAATTCGTTGAATCGGTCAAATTGGCAATTTGGAAGATTTCAATGGTCATTTTATCTACCGGAATTATCCCAAATCGGACAAATTATGATTGATACTTTTAATTCAATGTCCGAGAAAAACTCAATAAAAATAGTGTTACTAACGGGTATTCAATTTGACCTAAGGCAAATGTAGGACAAGCATTCGACCTGTAGTTCTGCTACATCCAAATACCCTCGCAGAGAATGGAATATGAATGCGTAAAAGCTCATATCGCGTCGCTGCTGGTCTTGCTGTAATTGCACTTCTTGCAGCAGGTTGCTCATCAGAAAAAGCAGCCGAAGACACAGCCGCTACAGAAGAAACCGTAGCCGCAGATCCACAGCTTGAAATCTTTACCTGGTGGTCGTCAGGTGGAGAAGCTTTAGGACTTGCTGGCATGGAGTCAGTCTTTAAAACAAATAACCCAGACACCGAGTATGTAAATGCGTCAATCGCCGGTGGTGCTGGAGTTAACGCAAAGGCTGTACTTACCAGCCGTCTAGAAGCAAACGATCCACCAGATTCATTCCAAGCACATGCTGGTATGGAACTCGATGGATATGTTAAATCTGGAAAACTTGAAGATCTAACTGATCTATACAAATCTGAAGGATGGGACACAATTTTCCAAGCAGACTTAATCAAGACTCTTACAGTTGACGGAAAGATCTA
>BJFZ01000053.1 GCA_014190175.1 Actinomycetes bacterium
TTACTTACTGCACTGGTGGAATCCGTTGTGAAATTCTCTCTTCGGTTATGAAAAAGCGCGGCTTTAAAGAGGTTTATCAAATCGAAGGCGGCATTGTTCGCTACGGTAAAAAATTCGGAGACGACTCACTTTGGGAAGGCTCGCTCTTCACTTTTGATGCCCGTTTAGCGATTGATTTCTCCAATAAAACAAAGGTCATTGGTGAATGTGAAAAATGCACTAAACCAACGAAGCAGTTCTACAACTGCGCGAATTTAGCCTGCCATGAATTGGTTCTACTCTGTGATGAATGCGCCAATTATGATGTAAATAAAGGCTGCATTCATGAACTTACCAATAAGCGAGATTCAGAAATGATTGGCTAGAAAGTCTAAAGATCTGTTAAAAGCCCGCCATCAATAATAAATGGCGCACCAATCACAAACGAAGCATCCGAGGAAGCTAAGAAAGTGATCCCAGCAGCTATTTCATAAGGCTGGGCAGCTCGCCCAAGTTTGGTTACATCAGAATTAAAACCAAGGTCATCTAACGGTTTACCAATCGCCAACGCGTGCGCAGTGGACATGTCGGTATCTACTCCCCCAACAACTACTGAATTAACTCGGATTTTATCTTTGGTGTAATCAATTGCCATTTGTCGGCTTAACGCAACTACTGCACCTTTGCTTGCCGCATACGCAGCAACTTTCTCCATCGTTGCATAAGCATGTACTGAGGAGATATTTATGATTGATCCACCACCACGCTTGCGAAGAAATGGGATTGCATATTTTGATACTAAGAAAACTCCTTTTAAATTTGTATCTAAAACGTTATCCCATTCATCTTCAGTCGTTTCATCAACTGATCGAAAAAGAAAAGTACCAGCATTATTTACAACAACATCGATACCGTTATTTATTTTGCCAATTCCATTTACCACGTCTGCTATCGCTGCTGACTTTCTAAGGTCGCAAACTTTAAAATTTACAGTTAAGCCAGAGCCAGCCATTTCCTTAACCCAAGATTCACCAATCTCAGCGCGCAAGCCTAAGCCATAAACAATTGCACCTTCTTGCGCAAATCTGGTTGCAGTAGCTTTACCGATACCCGACTCCGCACCAGTTACGATTACAACTTTTTTATCAAATCGATTAGCAATGAATGAAGCCTTACTTGGCATCGAATTTAACCTTTTTTCGTTTCATATCAACGCTAAGCGAAACTAATACGATAACTCCAGTTATAACGGTTTGCCACCACGGATCAATATTAGTTGCGACCATTCCGCTCGCAACAACTTGCATTAACAATAATCCAAGGAACAACCCAATTACCGTACCTTTGCCACCAAATAAACTTGTACCACCAATGACCATCCCAGCAATTGCTAGCAACTCCCAGCCAGAACCAAGTGTGAACCAGGCGCTGCCGAAATGTAGTAAAGATAAATAACCGGCTAATGCTGCGCCGCAACCAGTTGCCATAAATAGCAATAATTTAACTCGATTTGAATTTATACCGGCAGTTCGAGCAGCCTCAGGATTGCTACCAATCGCCGCAATAACCTTACCAAAATTTGTTTTATTTAATATAAATTCACCAACAAATATTAAGATGACAAAAATTATTATGCTGAAATATTTTCCAAGAATCGAATCCTTAAATCCTTCATGCAAATCGGGAAAACCTGAGATTCCTTTACCCTCAGATACAAAAGTCGCCAAGCTCTTGCACATAAATAACATTGCGATGGTAGCGATAAAAGATGGGACTTTTCCATAAATTACTACAACTCCATTAATTAGGCCCACCAAAATCCCAGCACCTAAGCTAATTAAGAATGCGCTAAGCATGCCAAAGCCTTGGTGCGTCACCAAAATTGCGGAGGTTAATGCGCTAAGCGCGGCGGTAGCGCCAATCGAGATATCGAACTCACCTGAAGTTATGAGTAGCACCAAGAATATTGATGCGATTCCAACGAATGCAATACCTTGGACAATCGAGAGAATACTTGCGTAGTTTGCGAAAGACGGATTAAGTCCAGCGAAAATCCCGAATACCACGGCTACAAAAATTAACCGTTTAACAAATGGCGATAAGGCCGAAAAACCTTTCAAATTTAATTTCATGATTGACCAATCGCCATCATCATAAGTTCCTGCTCCTTAGTGATATCTCCGGTCATTTCGCCTCTCATTGCGCCTCCTGAAAAAACCAAAATCCGATGTGATAGCGCTAAGAGTTCTGGGAATTCGCTAGATACTAAAATAATGCCTACACCTTGCTTGGCTAGATCAATGATAATTCGATAAATCTCAGCTTTAGATGCAATATCAACACCTTTTGTTGGTTCGTCCAACATAAAAACGATTGGCTTTGCGAGCAATCCCTTTCCAATCAGAACCTTCTGTTGATTTCCACCGCTTAAATTTCTGATCATCTCGTAAATATCTTGTGGCTTAACTGCCAGTGATTCGGTAATTTCGGCCGCAACTTCCTTCTCTTTCTGCTTGTTTAGCAATCCCATTTTCTTGAACTTATCTAAAATACTTGCAGTTGAATTCGATTTTATTTCTAAGTTAAAAAATAAACCTTCTAATTTTCTATCTTCAGTTACATACCCAATTCCAGATTGAATTGCAGAGGGAATATCTTTTGAAGTCATCTTGCTGCCTTGCAATTCAAGCTTGCCAGCTAAAACCCGGTTGTCGCCATATAGCGCGCGCAGGATTTCGGTTCTTCCAGAACCGACAAGACCGCCAAGGCCAAGAATTTCACCGGCATGTAGGTTAAATGAAAATTCAGAAACCATAATTTCGCCTGGTTTGCGGGGGTTCTCCACAACCAAATTACGAGCTGAGAAAATTATTTTTGCATCTTTAGGTAAAACGTTCTTCTCTGGATATAAGTCTCCTAAATTTCTACCAATCATGTCGCTAACTAGCTGATTGGCATCAAATTCTGATTTTTCGCTCGTGCGAACCGTTTTCCCATCACGCAAAATTGAAACGGCATCGCATAGTTCTAGAATTTCTGGAAGCTTGTGGGTGATAAATACGGTCGTAAATCCACGCTTCTTAAGATTTCGAACGATCGAAAAAAGATTTGCAATTTCATCAGAAGTTAAACTTGAAGTTGGTTCATCCAAAACGAGAACTTTTGGATTCTTATAAAGTGCACTTGCAATCATTAAAATTTGCTTCTTGTGCAGGCTTAGTTCTGATACGAGCTGGTCGGCGGTTAAAGGTATTTCATTATCTTCAAGAAATTTTCTAATCTTTTGCAACCCGTTTTTCTTTGAATAAAACCCTTTGCGATTCATTGCTAATTCAGAAAGTAAAATATTCTCTGCGACTGTAAGAGTTTCGGCTACCGTTATTTCCTGGGGAACTATTGAGATCCCTCGTACTTGTGCATCAAGCGGTGAACTCATCTTTACTGATTCACCGGCAACGTTAATTTGACCTTCGAAAGTTCCACTTGCATAAATTCCACTTAAAATCTTCATCAACGTGGATTTGCCTGCGCCATTTTGGCCAATCAATCCATGGATGGTTCCAACTTTAACTTTTAAAGAAACATCATCGAGCGCAATTATCGGTCCGAAATTCTTATAAATTTTTATCATTTCAAGGGCATAATTGTTGCTGGATGAACTTGCCATTCTTATTTACCCTCCCTCAATCAACTCCACTACTTGCATAAAGTCATTCACTTAATAGGTGAACCAAGCTACTAAAGAACAGTAGCTTGGTTCACCATATTTGTCTTACCCCTATTTAGTGATTATTTCTTTGCTACTCGAGCATCAATTGCATCAACAACTGCGTAATAAGGTGCCAAGCCATCAGCGAAGATGATAGGTGTTGGCAAATCATTAGCGAATTGTGCTGGTGCGTTGCCACAAATTGCGTTAGCAACTATGTCAACAGCCATTTGATGTTCTTCGTATCCTGGTTGTGCAGCAACCGCAAGAATTTTTCCATCGCGGACTGCATCAAGATTTGGACGTGTTGCATCAGGTCCGATAGCCCAAATTGGCTTACCAATTTGATCTGAGGCACCGGCCCATGTAACTGGACTTCCACCAGTAGTTCCAACTGCTCCAACTAGATCTGGATTTGCGATCGCAATAGCAACTGCCTTAGCAATAGCTTTTGGTACATCGAATCCTTCTTCAGCTGGCTTTAGAACTTTAACGTCAGGATATTTGGCATTCATTTGTGCTGTGAATGAAGAAGCAACTGCATCTTCTACAGGGTTGAAGCCACCTTCAGTAACAGCAACAGTTCCTTTGCCGCCAATTTTTTCACCGATTGCATCCGCTGCGGCTGATCCCCATGCTTTTGGATCAAATGCTGCATAAGCAATTACACCAGGATATTCATCTGGCTTTGCTTGTACGTGACCAATTACAACTGGAATCTTCTTTGCGGCAAATTTTGCAATCAAATCTTTTTCAACTGGATCGACGAAGCCAAGTACAAGTCCGTCAGTTCCGGTTGCAAGTACGCCTTCACCAAGAGTTACTGCTTTAGTCCAGTCAGGCTCATCAGGTGAAACGATTGTTGCGCTCTTGAAACCAAGTGCATTTGCTTGATCCAAGAAACCTTGCTGCCAAAGTCTAAGAGTTGGGTGACCCTTAAGTACTGACAAGAAAGTAATTGACTTTCCGCTCAAATCGCATGGTGCTGTTGCCAAAGGTGTGTAAACCTTTGAAGCTGCAGTTCCGCCAGCATCGCCACCAGCAGCAGTGTCATCTGCTTTAGATGAGCAAGCTGATAATAAAAGTGCTGAAACTGAGAATATTGCTAATATTTTAAAAATAGCCTTATCTCTCTTTATTTTCTTTACCATCTTTGAGTAATCCCTTTCCTCGAGTGGCCATTGCAACTAGCATCCAATGACTGTTTACAATAAACCGTTATCAGCTATGCTTCATGAATTCTTCAAATAAGTCAAGGATAACGGTGGGGGTTATTTCGGAAGGGCTAGCAGTCAAGGATAACGGTGGGGGTTATTTCGGAAGGGCTAGCAGTCAAAGCTAGGTAACGAAAAGTTACCAAGGGCTAAATAAATATCGTTTTTAAAAAGCTAATGATTACGTGAGGAGATTGAAGCATAATGACAACCATGAGTCTAAATACAAAGAAGCGCGTGCAGATTTTTCAAAAAGTTCCTGAACTTGGTCTCTTTATGGTTTTCGTTGCAACTTTAATTCTATTCTCAACTTTCAATAGTTACTTTGCATCCCTTGCTAGTTTAAAGATTCTATTAGTAACAGTTATTTACACTGGGATCGTTTTAATCGGTCAAGCACTCTTAATGATTGTCGGAGAACTCGATCTTTCGGTTGGAGCGGTTGCTTCACTTGGCACAATCACAACTGGATTAATGCTTGCCGATTGGAATTTACCGCTGCCTGTCGCAGTTCTACTTGGAATTGGCATCGGAGCATTTGTTGGTTTTCTAAACGGCTTTATTACAATCAAAATTGGCATTCCAGCATTTATCACAACGCTATCAATGCTCTTCTTGGCTCGAGGTATTTCATATGTGCTTAGCGGTGGCGATCCAGTTTATCCGCTGCCACAGGGTACCGGTAATTTATCTAGGCCGATGATTTTAGGCTTTCCATCGGCAGTCTGGATTTTTTTAAGTCTTTTTATTGTTGCTGATCAATTCGTTCGCAGAAGTGTGCTGGGCCGAGAGTTCTATCTAATTGGCGGAAATAAAGTTGCGGCAAAATTATCTGGAATAAAAGTGGATAAAATTAAAATTGGACTATTTACACTCTGCGGCGCTCTATCTGCTTTTGCTGGAATCCTATTGATGAGCAAACTTCAAAGATCTGATGCAGTAACTGGCCTTGGCTGGGAGCTAAGCGTTATCGCCGCAGCAGCCGTTGGCGGTATTAAATTAACTGGCGGTGGCGGGTCCCTAACTGGAGCATTTATCGGGATTCTCTTCCTGCAAGTAATTTTACAAGGCTTAGTAATGATTGGTTTAAATCCTTTCTTGCTAGAGGCCGTAATTGGTGCTGTGATGATTATTGCGGTTTGGATTTCGACTCAAAAAACTAAGAAATAGCGACCTTCCTCAAGAATAGAAATTTGAAGAAGAATATGAAACTTGAAATATTTGACGAACGTCGTTGTACTTTAGGAGAAGGTCCTACTTCTAGTGGTTTAAAAAATAGCCACGTGATGTGGATCGATATTTTGTCTTACAAAGTTTTATGGCGAGATATCCATTCTGGTGAAATTGGTTCGTTTGATACACCTGCGGAAGTCGGCTTCGCGCTGCCACGTAAGAACTCCGGTGTTGTACTTGGCCATGCATCCGGTGCAACTTTGAGAGAGGTTGATGGTACTGAAAATCCTTTGCCAAGTTGGCTAGAGGCTGAGTCCGGTCCATTAGCAATTCCAGTTAGGTGGAACGATGCCAAGGTTGCGCCAAATGGCGAATTATTTGCTGGCACTATGGCATTTGATGGCGCGAAAGATGCTGGTTGTCTTTATAAATTTTCAAAAGATGGTAACACAATTACCAAATTACTAGCACCCGTTTCTATTAGTAATGCTCTGGATTGGACTCCGGATGGGACCACCTTTTATTACGTCGACACCTTAACTATGCAATTAGATAAATTTGATTACGCAGATTCTGGCATTACAAATCGAAGAACTTTAGTTAAATTTGATGTGAGCGACGGTATGCCCGATGGTGGTTGTTCGGACTCCGAAGGCGGCATGTGGATTGGTTTTTGGGGCGGCTCACACATCCGCCGATATGACAGCACAGGTAAAAAAACTCATGAAATTAAGATGCCTGTTAAAAACATTACTTCTTGCGCATTTGCTGGTGAAAATCTAGATAAGTTGATTGTGACCACTGCAAGCGCTGATGATGGCGATAATCCCAATTCGGGAATGACATTTGTATTGGAGCCAGGAATAAAAGGTAATAAGACAGTACTTTTCAATTAATCTCTAACTCTAATTGCCAAGTTTTGCTTTCTCTTGCTTTCAAAATATTTGCACTTCCTAGCTTCATACATTCATCCAATCGATCAGTTCTTCCTGTCGTTGGTTCCAGAGCTACCCAAGTTGCTGGCTCCCCCGTTAACGGCCAAGCGCCGAAGTTATAGCAAATTCCAAGATACGGAATATCGCTAGGTGAAAACTTCATTGTTAATTTACGACCAGAGTTCAATTTTTGCAAAGTTACTTCGCCGTCAGTTGGCGCATCAAGAACAACTTTGTCAGTTAAAACCTTGGCCAGCGAGACGTTACTCAAATCGCTCAATTGCCCATCTGCACTTAGAACTTTGGGCCAGACATGTTCGGTTAAATGTCCGCCATACCAGGCTTCGCCATCTTCTCCAACCCTTCCGCCAAAACCAAACTCTTTTAGCATTTTTGGATTTCCAGAAATTTCTATTTTCATATCTTCGTCAATTTTAAAGAGCGGATGAGCAGACCACATATAAGTGATATCACTAGTTCCAATATTGGAAACCGTGTAATCAAAAATTAATTTACGGTTTATAAGAGTTACTTTTCTTGAAAAGCAATACTCAAAAAGTCTGCCGGCCACAGTTGTTGAAATACCTTGATCAATTTCTGCTACTTGCCAAGGCATTGACCAGATTTCACCATGATCCGGAAGTGTTATTTCAGAGTTTGTTGGGTCTTGCGAAATACCAATGTTGGGAAAACACTCATCGAAGCCGCTGATGTCATAGCGGTCGTAAGTATCGCCATATTTAGCTAACTTTACTGGACGTGAGTTATCGCGCCAAAGCCACTCATGGCTATTTTTAATGTCGTATATCTCAACAATTTTGCCGCCTAATTCAGGAATAAATCGCAATTTAATAAATTGGTTTTGTAATGTAATTGAATGCAAACCAAGATACGGCTCCGAATTTATTTCGATATCCAAGATGAAATTTCTCCAAGTTTTGGCTGACTGTTAACTAAGTCCAAATTTAACTACAGAAAAGGTAACTAAACCATGAATTTTGAGTGCCAATCGTGTTTTGTAGTTAGTCTTTTTGAAGCCTTTGTCGTAGCCTAGAGAAATGACAACGGAGTCAGCTTTTAAAACCGCGCAAGCACAATTAAGAATTGCCGTTGACCAA
>BJFZ01000054.1 GCA_014190175.1 Actinomycetes bacterium
ACTGCATGCTTCGGCACAAATAATTGCCGAAGATTTCAACAACGAAGTTCCAGAGGATGTACAAATGCTACAAACTCTCCCAGGAATTGGTGAATACACGGCCGCTGCGATTGGCGCCTTTGCCTTTGAACAACAAACATTAGTGATGGATGTCAATATTCGCCGAGTATTAACACGTGCAATTGATGGAGAAGAGCATCCAAAGCAAACTCCTACAACAAAAGAAAAATCTCGAAGATTGGCACTGCTACCGTCGATGAATGCACATATTTGGGCTGCTGCGACCATGGAACTCGGAGCAATAGTTTGTACATCAAAAACCCCTTTATGCGAGCTCTGTCCGATAATTAGTCAGTGCCAATGGAGAAAAAATGGTTATCCAAAAACTAATCTGGTGCGCAAATCACAAGACTGGCATGGTACAGATAGAAAATGTCGCGGCACAATCGTTCAAGCACTTCGCGAGAATGCATCACTAACAGAAAAAGCGATCAAAAAACTTTGGCCTGAAGAATCTCAAATCGAAAAAGCGCTCGAAACGCTGCAAGAAGATTTACTAATCGAAGCCATTCCCCGCAAGCGATATAGACTGCCGCAATGAACTTCGTGGCAGATCTTGAGAGGCTTCTTGAAACTACCTTAATTACCGACCCTGATATAACTGCGACGTACTCTAAAGATCAGGCCCCTTTTGCCGTATCGCAACCAGCGGCAGCAGTTTTATTAGCTAGAAGCACTGAGGAGATTTCTAAGGCCTTGACGTTTTGTTCAGAGCGTAATGTTCCAGTTGTCACACGTGGTGCGGGTAGCGGTTTATCTGGTGGAGCTAACGCGGATTCGCGTTCATTAGTTATATCCCTTGAGAAGATGAATCAGATTTTAGAGATTGATCTAGGTAATCAGCTGGCTCGTGTGCAAGCAGGAGTCATTAACCTCGATTTAGATACCGCTGTAAAAGAGTTTGGGATGGCCTACCTACCTGATCCGGCAAGCCGAGATTGGTCAACTCTCGGAGGAAATGTCGCAACTAATGCGGGTGGATTGTGTTGCCTCAAGTATGGGGTCACATCTCACCATGTTCGTGCGTTGAAAATTGTGCTCTCAACTGGTGAAATCATTGAAGTAGGAAAGGCCACAAAGAAGTTTGTAACAACCTTGGATTTGATGCATCTTTTTATTGGATCAGAAGGAACCTTAGGTATCATCACTGAGATGACATTAAATCTTGTTCATCGTCCAAAATCTCCGGCGACACTAATTGCTACGTTTTCTAATATTGTACAGGCTGCTGCTGCCTCTACGGATTTATTGAAGTATCGACCATCAATGCTCGAAATTATTGATCAAACAACGCTCAATGCGGTCGAGCAGTGGCACCCACTTGGTTTTGAGGTAGCTGGATCAATTCTATTAATGCAATTAGATGAGAACTTCGAGTTTGGGGATTCTGCTATTGCTACGTGTAAATCACATGGAATGATTGATGGAATGTTCTCAACCGAAGCAAGTGATGCAACTGATTTAATGCGTGTTCGAAAATTGGCCTATCCAGCTCTTGAACGCCTTGGCGCAACTCTGCTAGATGATGTTGCTTTACCAGTTACAAAAATCGCGGAATTTGTTGGCAAAGTTGAAGAGCTGGCATTAAGACATCAGTTGACTATTGGAATCTTTGGGCACTCCGGGGATGGAAATATGCACCCAACTATCGTGCATGATCATGGGGATATGGCGAGTGAAAGACGTGCAAAGCTGGCTTTCTCTGAAATAGTAGGGATTGCTCAATCCTTGGGTGGCTCGGCGAGCGGTGAACATGGAATCGGCACGATTAAGCGTGATTTCGTGGCTGGGGAGGTCTCTGAATCAGTAATCGCTATTCAGCGAGGAATTAAGAAATTACTTGACCCTTCAGGAATTCTCAACCCTGGAAAGAAGATTCCTTAGAAAGTTCGGCTGCTCTTGCGGCAATATCAACCTCTGAAATTGAAATACGGATTTTAAAAAACTTCTCTAACTCGTAATAAAGTAATTTTGAGCCACTAATTCCTCCAGTAAATTTAATAGGTAAAGAGTCACGAGATAAAGAATTTTCCATTCTAGTTATAAGACCAATCAAATGACTTGCTGCATTATTCAGAATCTTTATCGCTGAATCATCACCCGCATCTGCGCACATATCAACAACTAGACTTAAGGCTGCAATCGCTGAGCGCTCTTGAGAATATACATATGTTTTCATACCATTCCAATCATATGCATTTAATTCTTTTGAGACTGCATCAGCTAAAGAACTCTTTTTGCTGTCTCCCTTAGATTCGATTTGCAGCAGAGTATGGCGGATTGCTTCTCTTCCAATCCAATATCCTGCGCCCTCATCACCAAGTAAATATCCCCACCCACCAATCTGATAAGCCTCATTTCTTTCATTTATTGCAAAAGCTACTGAACCTGTACCCGCATAAAGAAGAATTCCTTCACCCTCAGAAAAATTTGCTCGGTACGCTAGTTCTATATCAGAGATGACTTTTGATTTCGAGTGAAAAATTGAGGCAATCTCCCTTTCTATTGATCCATCGAGCGTGACTCCAGTGATACCCATATAAGTAAAGACAACTTCTAATTTATCAATTTTTTGATGAATCTCTTTTAGTACTCTCTGCATACGGATTTGGGAGGATTCACGATAGAGGTGGCCGTCCATGGCATCCTGAACCCCTGAAAGAACTGGGCCATCCCCATTTATTAAACTCCATTTTGTCGCTGAAGCTCCAGCGTCAATACCCAAATAATTCATTCCTTAGCCTTTCACCGCACCGGCTGTAAGTCCCTTAATGAACTGCTCAGAAAGGATCAAGTACAAAACAATTAGCGGGAGCGCAGCCATGGTCAAGCCGGCAAATAGAACTCCCCATTGAGATGCATACTGTCCAAAGAAGACAGTAAGCCCCTGCATGATTGTCTTATTCTCTGGGCTTTGCAGAAACACTAAAGGTAAGAAAAAGTCATTCCATATTGGAATCGCAGAATAGATTGCCACAATAGCCATTCCTGGTCGAACAAGCGGAATCAAAATGCGACGAAGAAGTTGAAATTCAGATGCTCCATCAATTCGAGCAGCATTATCTAAATCACTAGGCAACGATCGGAAGAATCCACTCATGATGAATACAGCGGCGGGTAAAGCACCCGATGAATAAACCAGGATTAGACCAAAATGTGAGTCCAAGAGATTCATCCATTTTAACTGTATGAATAGGGGCAAAATTGCTAACTTGGCTGGAACAAGCATCCCCGTTAAGACAAAACCGAATATTAATGCATTACCTCTAAAATTATAGCGCCCTAGAATAAAGCCGGCTCCTAATGCACAAATTAGAATAACAAATAAAGAGCCTCCAGTAACAATTAACGAGTTCTTTAGATATATTGCAAATGCTCCATCCAACCAAACCTGCTCAAAATTTTGCCAATAAGGATCACGGGCAAGCACAAATGGGTTTGAGGCAAAACTATTTGTTTCGCGTAGCGCAGAATTCAGGAGAAAAAATACTGGTAGTAAGACTAAAAGAGAATTGATAGTAAGTACAGCTCTAAAAAAGAACTTAGAAGTCATCAGAACTATCATTGCTCTACCTCTCTTTTACGCAAGAAATACTGCCCCACCCCAGCACCCAGCCCTACGAGTAGAAAAATAAATACCCCTAAAGCAGATCCAACCCCAACTTCATTTGCATTTGAATCCACAGAACCAAATGAGAGCCTATAAAACATGAGTGCCAAGGTGTCTGTCGCTCCAGCTGGATTACCATTTGATCCCCCTAAAACAAATGGAAGATCAAACCATTCAAAGGCCCCAATGAATGTAAGAATCGTGATGATTGTCAATGAGGGGGCTAAAAGTGGAACCATAATTTTTCGAAAGATCTGACCCTCTGTTGCTCCATCAATACGAGAAGCCTCAAGATATTCCTGATTTATAGCGTTCAACCCTGCTAGAAAAATTATTGCTGGGAATCCAACCCAGCGCCACAAATTAATAAATATGAGAGTGGGAAGAGCCGTACTCATGCTTCCGAGCCAGGGTTTAGCCAAAGATTCAAAGCCTAAATCATTTATTATCATATTAATTGGCCCATAATAAGGATCCAGCATTACCTGCCACATATAACCAACAACAACTAGAGAGAAAATAACTGGTAAGAAAGTTACTGTCCTAAAAAATCGCTGCCGATTCTTCAATTGAAATATGGCATAGGCAATTAGTAGTCCTAACGAAGTTTGTAAAATCATAACTGCGAGGAACACTAATGTATTGTGTCGAAGTGCCATAAAAAACTGATCTTTAAAGGGATAATCGAATAATCGTTGAAAGTTTGCTGATCCTGCAAATCCTATGCGTTGAAAACCCTCCCATTTAAAAAAGGCATAACTCAAAGTGGTGAGTGCTGGAATGGTTGTGAATATGAGAATTGTAGCTAAAGCGGGGGTAAGTAAAAGAACAATATATTTATTTTGTTCTCGCCTTAATCCACTGATTGCCACATGAAACTCCCTCTATATGCAAAGAAAAAGCATTGGGCGTGGACTAATGCCCACGCCCAATGCTTCTTTATTAACTCTTACCCTTTTGAGGTGCGTACCAAGATGAAACAGCGGTCTGTACATCTTTAGCGAGTTGCTCAGGGGTTATAGCTCCAACAATCAGTTTCTGGAATCCAGGCTGAAGAATGTTTGAGCTTGTTGGAGTCTCATAGCGGAATCCCACAACATTGAGGAATGGAGTTCCAATTGATGAGCGGCTTTTATTTATCGCCTTTACAACTGGATCTGTGATTTTCACAAATGGAGCTGTAGGTATGAAGGCTATGTCATCTACTAATGCTTGTCCAAATTCTTTGGTAGTCATAAAGTTGAGGAATTTGAGTGCGGCCTCTTTGTTTGCCGTCTTTGAATTGATTGCAAATGCTCCATCGGCCCAAGTTGAGACATATCTAGGTGCACCTGTAATTTTGGCTACTGGTGGAATCCATCCAGCTTGTAGTGATGGATTTAAACTACGGAAATATCCTAGTTCGTAATTTCCACCAATATAGAAGGCAGCTTTCTCATTGGCAAATAAGGCACGTGCAGTGTTGTAATCAATTCCTTCAAATCCTGGAGGCATATAAGCCGCGAGATCCTTGACAGCCTGCAAACTTGCTACGTAAGCCTTATCAGTAAATGTCTTTTTTCCAGAGACAACGTCGTTAAAGAACTGTGTTCCACCGTAAAAAGTTGGACCCACTGAGGCATGTAATTGTTCCAGTGCTGGACCGTTTCCACCAGCATTACCCAAAGGTAAAACACCTATTGCCTTTACTTTGTTAAAGGCAATCATTAACTGCTCCCAGTTTGTTGGAAGTGCCTTTACGCCAGCCTTTTGAAGAATTTCTGGGTTATAGTAAATTCCCATTGCAGAGATCGCATATGGAAATCCATATTGCTTCTTGTCTTTATACCCTTGAGCGGCGGCAAGGATGCCTGGCTGTAATTTTCCAAGTGCTGGAACATCTTTGACTGTTAAAGCCAAGAAGTTACCTGCATCGGAGAGATTGGCCATGCCACCATAAGGGCGCATCTGAAGAATATCTGGACCTTTACCTGCGGTAAGGGCTGTAGAGGCAATCGCGTTATATTCTGTATTGAGATACGGGGTGAATTTGACTGTGATTCCCGGATTTTTAGCTTCAAACTTAACAATTTGACTCTCATAGAAAGCCTTATCTTCTGTACGCCAGCTCCAGACGGTTAACTCTGTCGCTGCACTTGCTGGAAGCGCAGAAATTGCTGGAACAGCGATTCCTGTTACTGCCATTGCAGATGCAACCAAACCGCGTAAGCGGCGAGATGCTATTTTCACTTATTTTCCCCTCTAGTCGATTGGCTCGGCTACATGAATAAAACTTTTATAACCTAACCTATGCCTTTAAAATCATGCCCTTTATTCACCATTTCGTCAAGTTGACGGTATGAGAAAATCCTCACTTTTTAAAAAATTTAGGAGTCCAGTAACGCTTCACGAATGCGGTTAGACGAGGCGTCTAAGCGTTCTCGTGCGACCTCTGGAGTAATGCTCAGTAAAAGCATTAAAATTGCGGTTTTAACCTGGTGCCCAGCTGCAACAAGCGCCTGAGATGACTCTAACTTTGAGGCACCTGTTGCCTTTTGAATAATACGAACAGCGCGGTCTTGTAACTTTTCGTTGCTTATTTGCAAGTCAACCATTAGATTTCCAAAAGTTTTTCCAAGCCGAACCATTGAGATAGTAGAAATCATGTTTAAAACCATCTTTTGAGCAGTTCCTGATTTCAGACGTGTTGAGCCTGCTAAAAGCTCAGGCCCCGAATCGATATCAATCGCATGATCACTACGCTTTCCGGCCGCAGAGTTTGGATTGCACGTAATTGCAATTGTTAATGCGCCCACATTATTAGCATAGTCAAGTCCACCAAGTACATATGGTGTACGACCACTTGCAGTGATTCCAATTACTATATCCAAACTTGAAATACTTATCAATTTCAAGTCCGCGGATCCGAGTTCAGGTCTATCTTCTGCTCCTTCGACTGGATCACGCAGCGCTGTATCTCCACCGGCTATGAATGCAATGACCTGATTAGTTGTGACTGAGAATGTTGGTCCACACTCTGCAGCATCTAAAACGCCTAATCGCCCAGAGGTACCAGCACCGATATAAATAAGTCTTCCACCTTGCAACATGCGTTCAATCACGCCATCTATAGCTTTTTCAATTTGTGGCATTATCAAACTTATGGCTTTTGGTACCTCTGTATCGCTCTCGTTCATCGCCTGAATCAATTCAGAGACAGTCATGGCATCTAGCATTTGAAATTTCGAGTCGATTTGCTCTGTCCGCAGTAAGCCCAACTCAGATTCTTCCTGATTATTTGCCATAGTTCTCCAAGAATAGGATAGATATCTGGAACTATCTAGCATGGGTATAACCCTTATAGTTTGGGGATGATCCGCCTAGCCGTAAAGGAAGATGGGCCGCGCATCCTGCAGTTGATTAAAGATTTAGCAGAGTATGAAAGAGCCCCGCTTGAGGCAAAAGCGACGCTACAGCAGATTCAAGAGACAATCTTTGGAGATAAACCAACTGCCTTCTGCCATGTTGCCGAAGTCGATGGGCAGGTAATCGGTCTTGCAATCTGGTTCTTGAACTATTCAACATGGCTAGGAAAACCAGGAATCTACCTTGAAGATCTCTACGTTGACCCTGCTCATCGTGGAAAAGGTTTCGGCTTAGCTTTTCTAAAAGAGCTCGCAAAGATCTGTGTTGAGCGCGGATATGAAAGGCTGCAGTGGTGGGTTCTGGATTGGAACGAACCATCAATCAAGTTTTATAAATCCCTTGGCGCAGAAGCCATGGATGAGTGGACCGTGTATCGTGTTAGTGGAGCTGCCCTAAAAAAACTTGGTAGTTAATTAAGCAGTTGGTGCCTCTTCAGCTAGATCCTCAGGACTATCAGGGGTTGCAACCTTAGGTGAACCCTTGAAAGTAAAGATCGCATCGGCGCCTTCGCCTTCGGCATCTACAACAATGATTTCGCCGGCCTTAAGCTCGCCGAACAAGATGCGCTCAGAGAGTGCATCTTCAATCTCGCGTTGAA
>BJFZ01000055.1 GCA_014190175.1 Actinomycetes bacterium
TAATGCGCTGATTAGAGAGCCCGCCATCAATACTGGTATATCAGTCGTTCTTCCAGCAGATAATGCACCGAGCCCTACCGTTAAAGTCCGGTTCGCCGGATTTTGTAAGAACAATAGTCCGACAAGTAAGTCACACCAGATTTGAATGAATTGCAATACAACTACAGTCGCTACAGCAGGAATTGATAGAGGCAATACAATCTTTAAAAATACTCGTGCGTAAGAAAGTCCATCAACCACACTCGCCTCTATTAGTTCATCCGGTAATCCGCGAAAATACGAAGTCATTAAAAATGTAGCAAACGGAACACCCAACGCGGCATACATCAAGATTGCTCCCCAGTATCCACTCAAAAGATTTAAACGACTTATATTCACATATGCAGGGATAATTACAGAATGAAGCGGAATCAACATTGCACCAACAATTCCTAAAAAGAAATAGGGAGTGCCGCGGAATCTGGTCTTGGATAAGCTGAAACCTGCGAGTGTGCTCAGAATTAAAATAATAATAATGGCACCCGCGCAAACTATTATTGAATTAGTTAGCTGAGCCCAGACTGGCATGGCTGAAGTCAATTTGCGCCATGATGCTAATGAGTGACCTGGCGCCCCTAAAAATTGCTCCTTCGATTTAAATGAAGTTTCAATCATGAAATAGAATGGGTAAAGCATCACAAATGAAAATATGAGCATTGAAAGAAAAGTAAATATTTTTCTAAAATTCATATTTAATCCTTGCTCTTGGTAAGAGCGAGTTGTGCGACGCCAAGACCTGCCATAATTACAAAGAGAATTAACCCGAGCATCGCACCAGTTCCAAAATCACCTTTAGCAAATGCGCTTTGATATACAAAGAACTCGAGCGTTGTTGTGCCAAATCCGGGGCCGCCACCCGTCATGACAAAAATAAGACTGAAAAGTGCAGTAAAGGCGCTAATTATTGTTATTACAAAAGAGAATTGAATGAACCGCTTTAATTGTGGAAGTGTGATGTGACGAAAGATTTGGTAATTATTTGCTCCATCTAACCTTCCGGCCTCGTTTAGTGAAATTTCTAAATTAGCCATGCCGGTTAAAAAAATCATGATGTTAGTGCCTACCATTGACCAGATAAAAGTTATTGCGACAGCAGCCAAGGCACCGCGTTCAGATGAAAGTAAATCTGTTCTAATAAAGCCTAGGCCAATTCCTTTAAGTAAATCATTTAGCAATCCCTCTTGGGCGAAAAAGCGTAGGGAGACCATTCCAATTACCACCCAAGAAATTGCAGTAGGTAAAAAATATACGGAACGGAAAAAACGCCATCCGTATACATGCTCGTTTAACAAAAAGGCAATGCCCATTGGAACAAGAATTGCAACCGGTACTGAAAAAAGTAGTAAGGCATTATTTTGCATCACGCGCCAAAAGATCGGATTAGAAAATTCCTTAATGTAGGTAGAAGGTCCGATCCAATGCGTAGAGAGGCCATTCCATTTGGTCATGGAGTAGTAAATAGATTGCAATATAGGTATTCCCAGTAAAAAGAAGACAAATAAAAGAGCGGGAATGCCAAAGAGAAGAGCCGTACGACTCTTCTCTTTTTGCAATGCACTTTTTGCCATAACTTAATGAGAACAACTAGGAGCTAATAAAAATTAATCTCCTAGTTGTTGCTCTACCCCCTATTTGTAACTGTCGCCTTTATTTTCAGCCGGGATTTGATCCCAGACTTGCTTTAGTTGCGCCAGTCCTTTTGCAGGTGAGGTTTTACCAGCCAAGATCGAAGGAATGATCTTGTTTCCGGCATCGACCACGTCACCCTGAAGCACGTTGTCAAGCATTGGGAAGGTCGTGAAGCCGCCACTTGCAGCAAAAGCGAGCATCTCTTGGTTGACTGGATTTGAAGTAGTGGAACCCTTTTTGTTTGGGATTAATCCAGCTGCGTCAATCACTTTAGCTGCTTCATCTGTAGTCATAAAGGTTAAGAAATCAACTGCTGCTTGTTTTTGTGCAGCGTATGAAGTTAGTGCAAAACCTTGACCGGCAAATTCAACAACACCTTTGATTGGGCTATCAGAGAATGGGGGAACAAATGCTGAGACTTTGTCACCAAGAGCATCTGTAAATTTCTTGGTATCCCATGTTCCATCAATGATCATGGCAGCTTTCTCGCCAATGAAATCCTCGACATTGTTGGTTTTGGTAAGGATGTCTGAGTTTGTGCAACCCTTAGATTTAAGCGCGGCATATTTGGAGAAAGTCGCAGTATTCTCGGCAGAATCCCAAGGATTGCTTCCGTTGTAAAGTGATTTTCCATCTCCACCATTTTGCCCAATTGCTAAATAACTTCCGTCATACCATGGGTAATAAAGTGCACCAAGGCTTTGGCCACCATTACCGTAGACAATCGGGGTGTATCCAGCTTTCTTTAATTTCGCACAAGATTCATAGAGTTCAGTCCAGGTAGTTGGAACTGCAGTAACTCCAGCTTTTGCAAAAGCATCTTTGTTGTAGAAGCCGATATAAAACTGACGATCTAACGGCATTACATATGGACCGTTTGCTATATCAAAATTATCTGATGACCACTCCAATGAACCTTGACTAGCTAATGCATCATCTGGGACTAAGCCCTTAAGTGAAGTTAAATACTCTTTGTACTTAAGCGCAAATAAACCGGTCCACATTAAAACTAGATCTGGTCCAGTTTTTGAGACAGCCGCTGCTTGTAGGAGGGAGAAGTAGTTATCTCCGGGTTGACTTACCAAATCGAAAGTGACATTTGGATGTGCCGCGGTGTAAGCATCTGTAAGTGCTTTTGTCGCTGTTGCATTTTGAGTGTCACCAAGGTTGTGCCAGATTGTTACGGTAACTGGCGTATCTGCCGCAGGAGCTGCTTCTTCCTCAGAAGCACTGCTGCAACCTGCAAGTATGAGTGCTGCAATTACTGCACTCGCAAATATGGCTTTTCTTTTCACTTTCCCTCCAAATGGTTTATCGGGCAGTATGCGACTGAAAAAAGATCTTAAGATCTTCCAACAATCGGTGGCACAAACCTACGATGCTCCGGGGTTGGCGCACGTAGGAAATCGAAGTCACAACCTAAGTCTGGTTGCAAGACATGCTTTTGGTAAAGGGCTGGCCACCCTCGAAGGTGCTCTGATTTTGGTGGAATCCAATTGTTCCGACGTTTTTCAAGCTCTTTTGGGCTAATTAGCAGGTCAAGTCGCCCGGCTGGGACATCCAAAGAGATCAGATCGCCATTTTCAACGAGCGCCAAAGGCCCACCAACGGCTGCCTCAGGTGAGACATGTAGCAAACAAGTACCGAAGGAGGTGCCAGACATTCTGGCATCAGTTATTCGCACCATATCTGTAATGCCTTGTAATGCTAATTTTTTTGGAATTTGCATCATGCCCCACTCAGGTGCTCCGGGAACGCCAACCGCGCCACAGCCACGCAAGACCAAAATTGAATCACGGGAAATCTCGAGATCTGGGTCATCAAGTTTTATTCTCATCTCTTCATAACCATTAAAAACAACCGCTGGTCCTTTATGAACAAGCAAATGTGGTGAAGCAGCAGAAGTTTTGAGTAAGGCGCCATCAGGTGCAAGATTTCCTTTTACTAATGTGAAGGCACCACCTTCTTTTAATGGATTATTCACAGCTCTTATGGCTGGGCTAGCAATAAATTCTTTTGTTAACTGACTCTTCCAAGATTTTCCACTTTGGTTTAATGCATCTCCTTCGATATGATCTCCTAGCGCTGTCAGAAGTTGCGGTAATCCGCCGGCGTTATGGAAATCCTGGATTAAGAATTCGCCAGACGGTTCTACGTCAGCAAGTACTGAGATATTTTCACCAAGTGAATTAATTTGTTCTGGTGTTAATTCACCACCTACTCGACCGGATAGAGCCAACAAATGTAAAATTGCATTTGTTGAGCCACCAACGGAATGTAAAACTCTGATTGCATTTCGAAAAGAAGCAGGGGAAAGAATCTTCGCTGGCGTTAAATCTTCATTTACCATTTTCACAATTTCACGTCCCGAATTTCGAGCCGCTGCTGCTCGCTCTGGAGTGCCAGAAGGAATCGTCGAAGTTCCTGGTATCGCGAATCCAAGTGTTTCGATCATCAGTGCAACCGAACTTGCAGTACCCATCGTGTTACAAGATCCCAAACCGCAATTTAAACAGTTCTCAAATTCTTTCCACTCGGTCTCAGATAATTCGCCAGAACGAAACGCTTCCCAATTGCGCCAAAGATCAGTTCCAGTGCCAACTCGCTTTCCTTTAAAAAAAGGAGCAGGACGTGCACCACCAATAACCATAATTGTTGGTAAGTTCGCGCTGAATGCACCCATTAATGAACCGGGAACGCTCTTATCGCAATTAGCTAGTAACACAACACCATCTAAAGGATAAGAACGTAAATATTCTTCCACTTCCATTGAAAGCAAATTTCGGTAAAGCATCGCACTAGGCTTCATTAAATCTTCGCCCAGAGACATGACTGGGAATGACAATGGCAATCCACCTGCTTCTAAAATGCCCGCCTTTACTTCATCAACAAGTGCTCTGAGCGGTAAATTGCAAGGATTTAAATCGCTTGAAGAGTCTGCTATTCCAATTACAGGTTTTTTATTATCTGGGCTTACTTCAACTCCCACAGAACGCATGACAACTCGATGCGATAACGCTGTTTCATCATTGCCAGCAAACCATTCACTGCTTCGCACAGAATTCTCCGTTCAACTTCTTCAACTTGGTTCAACATTGCATAATTTTATTGGCTAGCGTTAGCCTTCCATAGGTCGCACCGGTGTCAAGTACTCCCGATTGATGAGAGGAATAAAGTGAAAGCTCTTAGAGTCACTGGAGTAAATAAGATAGCTTTACTTGATTTGCCTAGCAAGAAAGCAGAATCTGGTGAAATTCTACTTGCTCCGATTGCAACTGGAATTTGTGGAACAGATTTGGCGATCATTGAAGGTGGCGTAGATCCAGCTTTTATAACTTATCCAGTAACTATTGGACATGAATGGGTCGGACGAGTCATCGGGCACGGTGTTGGCGTAACCAGTCCCGCAATTGGAACTCGCGTCGTTGTAGAAGGTGTAATTCCATGCGAAAAGTGCCGTGAATGTAAAACCGGTGCAACGAATAGATGTGATCTTTATGATGAAATTGGCTTTTCGCGTGATGGTGCAGCAGCTCAAGAAATTACTGCACCTGCAAAACTTGCTCACCTTTTAAAAGATTCTGTAAGTGTTGAGTCAGCGGTCCTTGTTGAACCTGCAGCTGTAGTGTTGCAAGGCTTCCACCGAGTCTCACCTAAGGCTGGCTCAAAAGTTTTAGTTATCGGTGATGGAACGATTGGTTTATTGGCTGCAAAGTTGATTCGATTGTACAAGCCTGCATCGGTTTCGCTTTTAGGCTTGCGTCAAGAACAGAGCGAGTTAGTAAAAATAGCAGGAGTGGATCATTTTTATACTTCAGAAGAAGAGTTAACTGAAAAATATGATTTGATAATTGAAGGAGCAGGGGCCTTAACGGCCGTGGCTGCTGCATTAAATCATTCCTGCAGAGGGGCGCATATTCTTTTGCTTGGGTATCCAGATCATGGAGCAAAGTTGCCCATTGTGATTGATGATTTAATTAATAATGATTTAACAATTCATGCTTCCTTTAGCTACACTCAAAAATCTTGGGGAGAAATAGTTGCGCTATTAAATAGTGGCAAAATCGATCTATCATTCATCGCAACCCACAAATTCCCATTAATTGAATGGGAGTCGGCTCTAGCGACTATCCGTGGCGGAAATCATAAAATCAGCGTTCCTCGTGGCAAGGTATTTTTAACCTTGGGCGTTGACTAGGATTACGTAATGGCGCGCAAAGCAGATGGTCAGTTATCACACGATCTGCTGCCGGGTGAAAAAGGCCCGCAAGATGCTTGCGGAATATTTGGAGTATGGGCACCGGGTGAAGAGGTTGCCAAATTAACTTTTTACGGACTTTATGCACTTCAACATCGCGGACAAGAATCAGCCGGTATTGCGGCAAGTGATGGCGAGCGAATATTTGTTTATAAAGATATGGGCTTGGTTTCCCAAGTATTTACCGAAAGTGATTTAGAAACACTAACTGGAAAGTTAGCGATTGGTCATGCCAGGTACTCCACAACGGGTGGAAGTACTTGGGCAAATGCCCAACCCACTTTGAGATCTACAAATAGCGGAACTCTTGCTTTGGCGCACAATGGAAATCTAACTAATACCGGGGATTTAGCAGAGCGCGTTCAAAAAAACAGCAGTAAGTCTGGAGATAAAGAACGAGCAACAACTGATACAGAGATTATGACCGCACTTATTGCCGGCCAACATGGTGAGAGCGTTGAAGCAAGTGCACTCGCTGTACTGCCAACTTTAGAAGGTGCTTTTTCGATTGTGTTTATGGATGAAACTACTTTGTATGCAGCACGTGATCGACATGGAATCAGGCCGCTGGTAATTGGAAAATTAGAACGTGGTTGGGTTGTGGCTAGCGAAACCGCGGCGTTAGATATTGTGGGCGCCAGCTTTATTAGAGAAGTCGAGGCTGGCGAATTTATCGCAATTGATGAAGATGGTTTGCGTTCACACAATTGGGCAGTAGCCGAACCGCGTGGTTGTCTATTTGAGTATGTATATCTTGCGCGTCCGGATACAACGATCGCCGGTCGCGGTGTTTATGCAACAAGAGTCGCTATTGGTGAGCGCTTAGCTAAAGAGTTTCCAGCAGATGCAGATTTAGTTATCCCAGTTCCAGAATCCGGCACGCCTGCGGCAATTGGTTTCGCAAAAGAATCTGGGATTCCTTACGGTTCAGGATTTGTAAAGAACTCATATGTCGGTCGCACATTTATTCAACCAAGCCAAACAATTCGCCAACTTGGCATCCGCTTGAAGTTAAATCCATTACGCGATGTTGTGGCGGGCAAACGGATCGTCGTAGTTGATGATTCCATTGTTCGCGGTAACACCCAACGGGCAATTGTGCGAATGTTGCGTGAAGCAGGTGCACATGAAATACATGTCCGGATTTCCTCACCACCGGTTAAATGGCCATGTTTTTATGGAATTGATTTCGCATCCCGTGCCGAATTAATCGCTGCTGGGCTTGAAATTGAAGAGATTCGACGTTCTATAGGTGCCGATTCGCTCGGTTATGTGTCACTAGAAGGTTTAGTAGAAGCAACAACTTTGGCTGAAGATAAATTGTGCAAAGCCTGTTTTGATAGTGTTTATCCAATACCAGTTCCTGCAGATACAACCGCGGGCAAGTTCTTGTTGGAGCAGGCGTGAGTAGTTATGAAGCAGCAGGTGTAAGTATTGAAGCAGCAGAGCTTGCAGTTGAATTGATGAAAAGTTCAATCGCAAAAGCATCACGACCTGAAGTTATGGGTGGCATCGGTGGATTTGCCGGATTATTTGATGCAAGCGCTCTAAAGAAATTTAATCGACCACTACTGGCTACATCTACTGATGGAGTTGGGACTAAAACTGAGATTGCACGGGCTCTTGGGAAATACGACACCATAGGTGAAGATTTAGTA